>CBJMQH010000624.1:0-2980 GCA_966431825.1 uncultured Trinickia sp. | reverse complement strand
AGGCGCTCGAGCGCGGGCCGGTCGGACGTCGATACGACGACCACGGTTCGCGCGCGTGCCACGCGCGACAACGTGTGTTCCAGGAACCCGCGCACTTCGCGACCGCACTCGCCGATGAGTGCCAGCACGATGACATCCGCGCCAGCCGTGCCGTCGCAGATCATGCCGAGCAACGTGCTCTTGCCGCCGCCGGCCGCCGCGAAGATGCCGATACGCTGGCCGACGCCGCAGGTGAGCAGGCCGTCGATCGCGCGCACGCCGAGCGGCAGCGGCGTATCGATGATCGCGCGCTTGAGCGGGTCCGGCGCGGCGGCCTAGATGGATCGAAGCGTGCAATCGGGGGGGACCGGCTCGCCGTCGAGCGGTCGGCCCATGCCGTCGAGCGTGCGGCCGAGCAGGAATTCGCCCAAAGCGACCTCGTGCGGGCGGCCAAGCGGCGCCACACTGCTGCCGGCGGCGACACCGCGCGGCTCGGCGAACGGCGACAGCAATGCGAAGTCGCCTTCGACGCCGACGACCTCGGCTTCGATTCCCGAGGGCACGAGCCGGCACAGCTCGGCGAGCGCCGCGCCAGGCAGCGATGCGCGCACGAGCGTCGGTCCGACGTCGACGACGCGCCCATAAGCGGTCTCGCCGCGCGCGCCACCGGCCGCACCGCGATCGCGGGGCAGAACGAGCCGAGCGTCGAGCGCGGCGGCGATGGCTTGCGCATCCGGCAGACGCATGTCAATACTCCCCGATCAGTTCGATGTTGCCCATGACGCGCAGTTCGGTCTCGTTGCCGAGTTCCTGAAACGACAGCACGTCGACGCCGAAGAACTCCCGCTCGATCAGCTTGCGCACGAACCGTCGCACGTCGATGGCGGTCATCAGTACGGCTTGACGATCGGTGCCATCGCCGAGTGCGGCCCGCACGGATTGCAGGATCGCCTCGTTCTGCTCGGGCGCGAGTGCCGAGTAGGAGCCCGCCGATGTCTGGCGGATCGATTCGCGAATCATGGCCTCGATCGTGTCGCCGATCATCCAGGCTTTGAGCCACGGGAGCGTGCCGCGATGACGCGTGACGATGTGCCGGCGCAAGCCGAGCCGCGCATACTCCGCGAGCATGACCGGGTCCTTTTCGCGCGGCGACCATTCGACGAGCGCTTCGAATACGCTGCGCAGGTCGCGGATCGACACACGCTCCTCGACAAGCCGCTGCAAGACATCGGCGATTCGCCCGATCGGCAGCTGCCGTTGCACCTCTTTGATCAGTTCTGCGTAGCGCGTTTCCATGGCGTCCATGAGGAAACGCGTTTCCTGGACGCCGATGAATTCGCGCGCGTAGCGGGCGACGACGAGCGACAGGCAATGCATGATCCTCGCGTCGCCTTCGTGCAGCGTCGTGCCGAGGGCGACGAGCGCGGCCCGCTGCTCGGGCGCGACCCACTGCAGCGCGAGGCCGGCGAACGGCAGCTTGTCGACCCGCGCCGCCTGCTCGAGCGTCGGCGTGGCCGCATCGGCGAGCAGAAGATCCGGCGGAATGTTCGCCTCGAGCACGGGTTCCTGGTATAGCAGCACGCGCAGCGTTCCGGGCGGTGCACCGGCGTCCTTGACGATCTCGACGTCCGGCAACGGAATCCCGAACTGCTCGAATTGGCCGAAGCGAAAGGTCTCCAGCAATTGGGCCGAGCCGCTCGCATTGAGTACATCGTCCGACGTGACGACCATGAGCGGCTTCGCGCCGGGCGTCATGGCAGCGGCGGGCGCCGACCCGGCCGCACCGGATGACAGTGGGCTGCCTGCGGCGGCGGGGTTGGCGGCGCGCCGTTGCTTGGCCCACCAGGTGCCGGCGAACAGCGCAGCGGCCAGCACCATGAAATAGAGTGTGGGGAAGCCGGGAAGCAGTGCGAACACGAGCAGTACGCCGGCCGCGAGCATCAGCGCCCGGGGCTGCTTGCCGATCTGATCGGCCAGGTCGGCCGCAAGATTTTTGCGTTCCTCCCCGGGCACGCGTGTTACGACGATACCGGCCGTGATCGAAATCAGGAGGGCGGGAATCTGGCCGATGAGCCCGTCGCCGATCGAGAGAATCGCGTAGGTCGAGGCCGCCTGGCTCGCGCTCATCCCGTGCATGAACACGCCGACGGCCGTGCCCCCGAGAATGTTGACGAGGATGATGATGATGCCCGCGATCGCATCGCCCTTCACGAATTTCATCGCGCCGTCCATGGCGCCGTACAGCTGGCTCTCCTTCTGCACGAGCCCCCGCAGGCGCCGGGCTTCGTTGGCATCGATGACCCCGGCGCGCATGTCGCCGTCGATGCTCATCTGCTTGCCGGGCATTCCGTCGAGCGAAAAGCGCGCACCGACTTCGGCGACGCGCTCCGAGCCTTTGGTGATGACGATGAACTGAACGATCGTGATGATCGTGAAGACGATGATACCGACCGCGAGATTGCCGCCGACTGCGTAGCTGCCGAACGTATAGACGATTTCGCCGGCGTCGGCCTGTAGCAGAATCAAGCGCGTCGTACTGATCGTGAGGGCGAGGCGGTAGAGCGTGGTGATCAGCAGAACTGACGGGAAGCCGGAAAACTCGAGCGGATCGCGCACGTAGATCGCCATCATCAGCAAGATGATCGAGATCGTCAGGTTGATGGCGATCAAGAGATCGACGAGCGCCGTCGGCAGCGGCACGATCATCATGAAGACGGCGACGAGCAACATCACCGCGAGGATGATGTCCTGCCGTTTTGCCGCGAGGGTGAGCCAGTGGGTGATCTTTTTCATGCGAGGTGGACCGATGAGGCGTCGAGCATGCGCGACATCGTGCGGTAGCAGTGCAGCCAATGGGGGCCGTCGCCAAACGGTGCAGGTGCGCAACTGAGGGCCAGCCGGTTCGACAACGTGAAGGCGCGCAGCGGCACGCCTTGCAACGCGCTGGGATGGGTAAGGCGCAGCAGTTTTCTGAGCGACGCGTCGCGGTGAACGGACTCGA
>CBJMQH010000623.1:0-2985 GCA_966431825.1 uncultured Trinickia sp. | reverse complement strand
TCTTCCCCGGTCGGCAGGCGGGCGCCCGCACTGCGCACGAACACCGCTTCGCCGACGAAGCAAGCAATTTCTCGCGACACCGGCCGACGATAGACGACTTCGGGCGGCGCGTTCTGCATCAGCTTGCCGCCCCAGAGCACGGCAACTTCGTCGCCCAGAGAAAGGGCCTCGGCCTGATCGTGCGTGACCAGCACAGCCGTCGCCCCGGTCGCTGCGAGGGCAGCCCGGACGGCTTCGCGTGTCTCCACTCGCAACGCGGCATCGAGCGACGAAAACGGTTCGTCAAGCATCACGAGCGTAGGCGACGGAGCAAGCGCACGCGCGAGCGCCACGCGCTGTTGCTGGCCCCCGGAAAGCTGCTGCGGCGCACGGTCTGCATACGAAGCCGGCAAACCAACCAGTTCCAGCAACTCGGCCACCCTGTGCCGCGCACGCCGCTGAGCCCGCGGCAGGCCGAACACGATGTTATCCGCCACCGACAGATGCGGAAACAACGCGCCTTCCTGCGGAACATAGCCGATCCGCCGCGCCTCGGTCGGCACATGCAAGCCAGGCGCCACAACCGGACGACCGTCGATTTCGACGGTGCCGGCGTCTGCATGTTCGAAGCCGCACAGCACGCGCAGCAATGTCGTCTTGCCGCTGCCGGATGGCCCAAGCAGCGCCACGAGCGCACCGCTTCGGACCGACAAATCGATGCCGTGTAAAACGGCGTGTCCGTCGAACGATTTTGTGAGTCCGCGGATATCGAGGTTACTCATCGCCTGTCTGAAAGTGAGTTGCTACCGACAGCGCGTAGCCTTCGGTCGTCAAGTACAAGAACAAAACCCGTTGAAGGCATCAAAGCGAATGGCGAAGGGCTTCCGATGCAGTCCTCAATGCTGGTCGAGCAACGCCGACCGGCCGAGCAACGCAAAGAGGACCCCCGACGCGCATAGCGAAATGGCCGTCAGCAGCGCAGCATACGGCGCCGCCGCGGCAAACGCCAGCGAAGACGTATCGGCCCAGACCTGGGTGGCGAGCGTCTGCGTGTCGATCGGCGCGAGCAGCAGGGTGGCGTTGAGTTCGGTGACAACCGAGATAAACACAAGCGCTGCGGCTGCACCGAGCCCGGGGCCTGCGAGCGGCAGCACAACACGACGGAACGTCGCAACGGGGTTTGTGCCCAACGCACGCGCCGTTTCTTCAAGCCGAGGCTCGGCGTGCACGAGCGCAGCACGTACGCTGACCAAAGCGAGCGGCAGGAACAACACCGCGTACGCAGCAATCAGCAGTGCTGCGCTTTGATAGAGCGGAAGCAGGACGTGGACGGCAAGCGTGACGATCGCCAGCGCAATCACGAGCCCCGGCATGCCTTGTGCAACGAAGACGGTTCGCTCGAGCATCGTGGCGAGCCGGCCCGGGTAGCGGACGAGCAAAAACGCAAGCGGCAACGCAAGCAACGTCGTCACGACAGCCGCTACGAGCCCGAGCGTGACCGACGACAGCGCCGCATCGGCGAGCAGTTGCGGCGACACGTCTGCCGGTGTGACTGCAGCCGCACCGGGTTGCGTGAGCCAGTAGCCGATCATGGCAAGCGGCACGCCGAGGGTGGCCACGCTGAGCGCTGCGAGCCCCGCCACGGCAAGCCAGCGCCAGCGCCCGAGGTCGTAGCGCACTGTTGCGCGGCGCGCGCCGCGGTCGACGCGCGCATACCGCGCTTTACCCCGCACGCGAAATTCGAGCGCGAGGCACACGAGACAGATCAGCATGGCGAGGCACGCGAAGATCGAGGCGCCGCCGCTGTCGAAGCTCGTGCGGTATTCGGCGTAAATCTCAGTCGTCAGCGTACGAAAGCGCAGCAGCGAAAAAGCACCGAACTCCGAAAGCACGCCGAGCGCAACGAGCAGCATGCTGCCGAACAATGCCGGCTTGAGCTGCGGCAGGACCACCCGCACGAAGGTCTGCCAGCGCCCGCAGCCCAGCGCTCGCGCGCTTTCCTCGAGCGCTGGATCGAGCCCGCGCAAAGCTGCCGCAACGGGCAGATACACGAGCGGAAAGTAAGTCGACGTGATGACGATCAGTGCGCCGAGGAAGTCTTGCAGGTCCAGGCTCAGCGAAACCCAAGCATAGCTCGTGACGAAGGCCGGCATCGCAAGCGGGGCGGCAGCGAGCATCGACCAAATGCGCCGCCCGGGCAAGCGCGTTCGTTCGATGAACCACGCGGCTGCCGTGCCGATCACGGCTGATGCGAGCGTGGCGCTGACCGTGATCGCGAGCGTGTTCCAGAGCAATTCGCCGACGAGCGGCCGGAACACGAGCTCGACGATTTCGTCGACGTCGAATGTGGCGGCCCGGTAGATCGTCAACGCGAGCGGCAACAAGACGAGCAGCGCCGCGACCGACGCGGCGACCACGAGTGCACGCGGCCGCCGGCCGATCATGCGGCGCATGGGCGCCGCATCCGCAGGAGCCGCCGCGCCGTGTCCGCCCATCGTCGTGTTCCGGGTCAAAGCAAGCCGGCCTTGCGCAGCAGCTTGCCGGCCTGGCTGTCGTCGCCGAGCTGTTCGATCGTGAGCGCAGGCGGGCTCAGTTGATCGAACGGTTTCAAGATCGGGTCGGGCGACACGCCTTTCACGAGCGGATATTCGAAGCCGATGTGGCTTGCGGCCATCAGCTTCTGCGCACGTTCGGACACGAGATAGGTCACGAACTTCTGCGCGCCGTCGGCGTTATGCGCGGTCTTCGTCACCGCCGCACCCGAGATGTTCACGAGCGCACCGACGTCATGGTTGCCGAAGTGATAGACGGCGCTGGCGGTTTTCTTGTCGCCGAGCTCCGCGTGCAGGCGTGCCCAGTAGTAGCTGTTGATGATGCCCGTCGCGACGGCGCCGCGGTTGACGGCGGCAATGACGCCTTCGTCGTCGTCGAAAATCTGCGCGTTCTTCTTGAGCCCCTTGAGCCCGTCAAGGGTAGCCGGCTCACCCTTCAAGGCGAGCACGGCGC
>CBJMQH010000622.1:0-2993 GCA_966431825.1 uncultured Trinickia sp. | reverse complement strand
ATCGACAGCGCTGCACCGGGGCGCATGACGACCTTCAACTGCTCGTAAAACGCGTGCGTGTAGAGCGTGGCAGCAGGCGAATCGGGCGGTGTCAGATCGAACACAACGAGGTCGAACCGCTCGTGCGTGGTCGCGACGAACTGCGCCGCGTCGCCGATGACGACCTCGACACGCGCATCGTCGAATGCCCCGCCGTGCACGGGAGCGAGATGGGCGCGCGCCATGCGCACCACCTCGGCATCGAGCTCGGCCACGACGATCCGCGCGATGCCGGGGTGCCGCAGCAGTTGCCGGGCAGCGCCGCCGTCACCGCCGCCCAGTACGAGCGCCGATCTGGGCTCGGGATGCGTGAGCGCGGCAGGGTGAACCATGCACTCGTGATAGATGAACTCGTCGCCGACCGAGGTCATCGGTCTGTCATCGAGGGAGAACAGCGTGCCGAGCTGCGGGGTTTCCCAGACCTCGATGCGCTGAAACGGCGAATCGATGCGCTCGATGCGGCGCGCGCCGGGAAAGCCGTACACCGCATCGGGCGACGGATGGAACAGGAGCGGTTGAGCGGCGGCAGACACGAAAGAGCGACGATAGAGCGCGCGATAGGCGAAGGCAAGCGCGGGGAAATGGGCCCGCCGGCAAGCGGCGTCAAGCGTTGGCCCGATTATAGTGCGGTCCGCGCGGGCGGCCATCGCCGACCCGTGCGGGAAGGCCGCGGGTCGCTGTCGGGGGCGGAGACCCTGGCGTATCTGATAGAATGGCACGCTTTGCAGCCCCTTCCGTTTGCTCTGTGGCGCATCGGTTGCTGCGCGCATGCCGCGCGCCGGCGGCGGTCGAAAACGAGCAACGGTCCAATGCGCGGCCACCGCTTTCTCGACTCGTTCTCCGGACTGACCATGACGACCTCGTCTCCCACCACCGCCCTCATGGCGAACGCGATCCGCGCGCTAGCGATGGATGCCGTGCAACAAGCAAATTCGGGCCACCCGGGCATGCCGATGGGCATGGCCGAAATTGCCGTGGCGTTGTGGGCGCGCCATCTGAAGCACAACCCGGCCAACCCGCATTGGGCCGACCGCGACCGCTTCGTGCTGTCGAACGGCCATGGCTCGATGCTGCTCTATTCGCTGCTGCATCTGACCGGCTACGACCTGCCGCTCGCCGAACTGAAGAATTTCCGTCAGCTGCACTCGAAGACGCCGGGCCACCCCGAATACGGCATCACGCCCGGTGTCGAGACGACCACGGGCCCGCTCGGCCAGGGTCTCGCGAATGCGGTCGGTATGGCGCTCGCCGAAGCGTTGCTCGCGGCTGAATTCAACAAGCCCGACGCGCGCATCGTCGATCACCATACGTATGTGTTCCTCGGCGATGGCTGCCTCATGGAAGGCATTTCGCACGAAGCCTGCTCGCTCGCCGGCACGCTGAAGCTCAACAAGCTGATCGCGCTCTATGACGACAACGGCATCTCGATCGACGGGCACGTCGAGTACTGGTTCGCCGATGACACGCCGAAGCGCTTCGAAGCGTACGGCTGGAACGTGATCCGCGGTGTGGACGGCCACGACGTCGATGCCGTGGACGCGGCCATCGCTGCGGCGAAGTCGGCCGACAAGCCGACGCTGATCTGCTGCAAAACCGTCATCGGCAAGGGTGCTCCCACGAAGGCGGGCGGCCATGATGCGCACGGCTCGCCGCTCGGCCCGCAGGAAATTGCGGCGACGCGCGAGGCGATCGGCTGGAAGTGGGAGCCGTTCGTGATTCCCCAGGAAGTCTATGCGGCCTGGGATGCGAAGGAAGGCGGCGCCACGCGTGAGGCGCAGTGGAACGATGCGTTCGCGCAGTACCGCGCGAAGTATGCGGGCGAAGCCGCCGAATTTGAGCGCCGTGCTGCGGGCAAGCTGCCCGCCGACTGGGCGCAGAAGGCACAGGCGATCATCGCGGGCGCGAACGAGCGTGCCGAAACGGTGGCAACCCGCAATGCGTCGCAGCAGGCGATCGAAGGGCTTGCTGCCGCATTGCCCGAACTGCTGGGCGGCTCGGCCGACCTGACGGGCTCCAACCTCACGAACTGGAAGGCGAGCCGTGCAGTGCGCGTCGGCGAAGACGGCGTCGTGCGCGGCAATCACGTCAACTACGGCGTGCGTGAATTCGGCATGAGCGCGATCATCAACGGTATCGCGCTGCATGGTGGCTACAAGGCCTTCGGCGGTACGTTCCTGACGTTCTCGGACTACAGCCGCAACGCATTGCGTGTGGCAGCGCTGATGAAATCGCCGTCGATCTTCGTGTTCACGCACGATTCGATCGGTCTCGGCGAAGACGGCCCGACCCACCAGTCGATCGAGCACGTGGCCAGCCTGCGCCTGATCCCGAATCTGCATGTGTGGCGCCCGGCCGACACGGTCGAGACGGCAGTGGCATGGACTCAGGCGGTCGAATACAAGGGCCCGTCGTGCCTGATTTTCAGTCGCCAGAACCTGCCGTTCTCCGAGCGCACCGATCCGCAGATCGCGAACATCGCGAAGGGCGGCTACGTGCTGCGCGATTGGAACGACGAGATCCCCGCACGCAAGATCATCCTGATCGCGACGGGCTCGGAAGTGGAGCTCGCGCTCAATGCGGTCGAGCCGCTTGCGCGCGCAGGCATCGGCGCGCGCGTCGTATCGATGCCGGCGACGACCGTGTTCGATCGTCAGGACGCCGAATATCGCGAGCGCGTGCTGCCCAAGGGCGTGCGGCGCGTTGCGATCGAAGCCGGCCAGACCGATTTCTGGCGCAAGTATGTTGGCCTCGAAGGCTCGGTGGTGGGCATCGACACGTTTGGCGAGTCGGCCCCGGCGGGCGTGCTGTTCAAGCATTTCGGCTTCACCGTCGAACACGTGGTTGCGGCCGCCAAGGCTGCGCTCGAATAACGCGACAAGACGACGTGCCGGCCGGCGGGGTGTGCCCACGCCAGCCGGTCGGGCACGGGTTTCATCGTACGTATTTTGCAGCCC
>CBJMQH010000621.1:0-2999 GCA_966431825.1 uncultured Trinickia sp. | reverse complement strand
CGTGCGGGATGCAGAAGGTCTTGTGCAGGTTCAGGTGCGAGACGTCGCCGCCGAACTGGCCCGGGGCCGTCAGGCCGACCATCGCGTTCATGTTCGCGCCGTCGACATAAACCTGCCCGCCGTGCGCATGCACGATCTCGCAGATCTCGCGCACATTTTCTTCGAACACGCCGTGCGTCGACGGGTACGTGATCATGATCGCGGCCAGGTTCTTCGAATGCTCGGCCGCCTTCGCCTTCAGATCTTCGATGTCGACGTTGCCCTGCGCATCGCAGCCGACCACGACGACCTTCATCCCGGCCATGTGTGCCGACGCCGGGTTCGTGCCGTGCGCCGATGCGGGAATCAGGCAGATATCGCGATGCTGTTCGCCGCGCGACGCGTGATAGGCGTGAATGATCAACAACCCGGCGTATTCGCCCTGCGAGCCTGCGTTCGGTTGCAGCGAGACACCGGCGTAGCCGGTTGCCGCGACGAGCATCTGTTCGAGCTGATCGATCATTTCGCGGTAGCCGGCCGTCTGCTCGGCCGGTGCGAACGGGTGGATCTGGCCGAACTCGGGCCAGGTCACCGGCAGCATTTCCGAGGTCGCGTTCAACTTCATCGTGCACGAGCCGAGCGGAATCATCGTGCGGTCCAGCGCGAGATCCTTGTCGGCAAGGCTGCGCAGGTAGCGCAGCATCTCCGTCTCCGAGTGGTGACGGTTGAACACCGGGTGCGTCAAGTACGCGCTCGTACGCACGAGCGCGGCCGGCAGCGGGGCGGCTTCGGCCTGCGCCGCGTCGCCTGCCGCGCGCGTGAGCGCCGTATCGAGCACGTCGATGTGCGGTACGTCGATCGCACCGGCTGCATGCGCGAACACCTTCAGGAGGTCGGCCAGATCGACGCGCGTCGTCGTCTCGTCCACCGATACCCCGACGCGCGTGTCGCTCACGCGGCGCAGATTGATGCCGAGGCCCTTCGCCGTGTCATGAACGGCTGCCGTGCGCGCCCCCGTTTCGACCGTCAGCGTGTCGAAGAACGTATCGTTGACGACAACGTAGCCGAGCTGCTTGAGGCCAGCCGCGAGCAGCGCTGCTACGCGATGCACGCGCAACGCGATCGTCTTCAGGCCGTGCGGGCCGTGATAAACGGCGTACATGCTCGCCATGATCGCGAGCAGCGCCTGCGCCGTGCAGACGTTCGACGTCGCCTTCTCGCGGCGGATGTGTTGCTCGCGCGTTTGCAGCGCGAGACGCAACGCGGGCTTGCCCTGCGCATCGACGGTCACGCCGACGAGACGGCCCGGCATCTGGCGCTTGAATTCGTCGCGCACGGCGAGGTAGGCGGCGTGCGGGCCGCCGAAGCCGACCGGTACGCCAAAGCGCTGCGAGCTGCCGACCGCCACATCGGCGCCCCACTCGCCCGGCGGTACGAGCACCGTCAGCGCGAGCAGATCGGCTGCCGCCACGACGTGGCCGCCCGCTGCATGGATCGCCTCGGTCAGCGCACGATAGTCGCGCACGTCGCCGTTCACGCCCGGGTACTGAAGCAGCACGCCGAACGCATTGGCCGAAGCAGCGTCTTGCGCCGGGCCGACCACGATTTCGATGCCGATCGGCTCTGCACGCGTGCGTACGACTTCGATCGTTTGCGGCAGCACGTCGTCGGCCACGTAGAACACATTGGACTTCGGTTTGCCGACACGCTGGAGCAGCGTCATCGCTTCGGCCGCAGCGGTCGCTTCGTCGAGCAGCGAGGCATTGGACACGGCAAGCCCGGTCAGGTCGCCGATCATCTGCTGGAAGTTCAGCAGTGCTTCGAGGCGCCCTTGTGAAATTTCAGGTTGATACGGCGTATAGGCCGTGTACCAGGCCGGATTCTCGAGCACGTTGCGCAGAATCACGGTCGGCGTATGCGTGTTGTAGTAACCCTGCCCGATGTAGGTGCGCAAGACCATATTCTTGCCGGCGAGTTCGCGCAGCGCGGCGAGCGCTTCGGCTTCGCTTTTCGGCTGGGCGAACGGCCCGAGCGGCAGCGGCTCGCGGCGACGGATCGACGGCGGAATGACAGCATCGATCAGCGCGTCGCGCGACGCGAACCCGAGCAGGTCGAGCATCGCGCCCTGGTCGGCGGCGTCCGGGCCGATGTGCCGCTCGGCGAAGGCGTCGTGGACTTCGAGCGCAGCAAGCGTGAGAGAGGAGCGGTTCATCAGACGATCCGGATGTTCGAGCTTCATGATGGGCAGAGGAGCGACACGCGGCACCGGCGGGCATTGAAGGCCCGCCCGCACCGCGAGAAAAAGAGAAAAAGGGTCAGCCGACGAGCTTTTCGTATGCGGCGGCGTCGATCAGGTTGTCCGTCGAGGCGCCCGCGGCAAGCTTGATCTTGAAGAGCCAGCTCGCGTACGCGTCGCTATTGACTTCCTCGGGTTCGTCGGCGATGGCCGAATTCACTGCGACCACTTCGCCCGACACCGGCGAATAGATGTCGGACGCCGCTTTCACCGACTCCACGACGCCGATCGCATCGCCCGCCTTCACGGTCTTGCCGACTTCGGGCAGTTCGAGGAAAACGATGTCGCCGAGCGTGGCCTGTGCGTGGTCGGTGATGCCGACGGTCAGCGTGCCGTCCGCTTCGGTACGCACCCACTCGTGCTCGTCCGTGTACTTCAGTTCGACCGGAATGTTGCTCATCGGTTGCTCCTGGTAATAGTTGAAATGCGTTGGATTCAATGGCCCACGGGGGCGCGTATTCGGTGCGACGTGACAGCGGCGGCGGCGCTTCGCTCAGCTTGCAAGCACCTTGCCGTTGCGCACGAATGGCAGTTTAACCACACGTGCGGGCAACGCCTTGTCGCGAATCTGGACCTGGACGAGATCGCCGGGCTGCACGCCTTGCGGCACGCGCGCGAAGGCGATCGATTCCTGCATGGTCGGCGAGAACGTACCGCTCGTGATCTCGCCCTCGCCGTGCGGCGTCACGACTGCCCGGCTGCCGATCGAACCGCCGGAGTCATG
>CBJMQH010000620.1:0-2999 GCA_966431825.1 uncultured Trinickia sp. | reverse complement strand
CGCGTCATTCCAGGGCAAGACCACGCTCGTCTACTTCGGCTACACGCATTGCCCCGACGTCTGCCCCGAAACGATGGCGCGATTGATGCAAGTCCTCGCACAACTCGGTACGAACGATGCGCAGCAGGTACGCATTCTGTTCGTGAGCGTCGACCCGGCACGCGATACGCCGCAAGCACTGCACGCCTACGTCGGCGCCTTCGACGCCGAGCATGCACGCGGACTGACCGGCAGCAACGCGCAGATCGAGTCGCTCGCCAAGCGCTACCGCGTTGCGTACCAGATGGAAAAACGAGACCCGAAAGGCAACTACGAAGTCACCCATAGCTCGGCTGTTTACGTGTTCGATGCGCAAGGCCACGCTCGTCTTCTCGCGACGAGCGAAGCCACCCCCGACGCGATCGCCGCCGACCTTAAGCGGCTCATCGAATCGCCCGCTTGATGCCGCCTCGCAACGCACAAGCAAAAACGTCAAACCTCATCGTGGAAATCAACATGTCGATCACAACGCGCCACTTCGCATTCGGCACATGCCTCGCTGCCGCCCTCTTGTCCGCCGCCGCTTTCGCGGGCGCCCCGTCGCTCAGTGCGAGCGACGCGTGGGTGCGCTGGCTGCCGAACGGCCTGCCGGCCGCCGGCTACGTGACCATCGTCAACAATGGCGACAAGCCGGTCGATCTGACCGACGTGTCGAGCGCGGACTACGACAGCGTCATGCTGCACCAGACCGTCAAAAACGGCGCAACGACGCAAATGGTCATGGTCGATAAGGCGACCGTGCCGGCACATGGCAAGCTCTCGATCGCTCCGGGCGGCTACCACTTCATGCTCGAAGAAGCGAAGCACAAGATCGCACCGGGCGACACGGTGCATCTGAAGCTGAAGTTCTCCGATGGCCAAACGCTCGATACGCCGTTCGCCGTCAAGCCGCCCGCGCAAGCGAAGTAACGGCGCAACGCTTCTCGAAGCAACGCTCAAGCAATGACGAACCTGCTTTACTGGCTCGATCCATGGGAACCGTCGCCGACGGTGGTTATCGCCATTCTCGGCGCGGCGATCCTGTTCGTTCGGGGCGTGCGCCACGCGCGCATGTCCAGGCTGCGGCAGACATCGTTCTGGTTCGGCCTCATCGCGCTCTATGTCGCCCTGCACACGCGGCTCGACTACTTCTTCGAGCATGAATTCTTCATGCATCGGTTGCAGCATCTCGTGCTGCATCACCTCGGGCCGTTCTTCATCGCATGGTCGTACCCGGGCGCCGCGCTGCGTGCAGGTATTCCGTTCCGATGGCGCCAGCGCTTCGTCAATCCGGCGCTCGAAACGCGTGCGGCGCGCGCCGTGCTCGGCGTGCTGTTCAACCCCGTGGTCGCCGTGCTGCTCTTCGTGGGGCTCATCTACTTCTGGCTGCTTTCGCCGATCCACTTCAAGGCGATGCTCGATTGGCGCCTCTATCGCGTCATGAACTGGAGCATGACGATCGACGGGCTGCTGTTCTGGTGGCTCGTGCTCGACCCGCGCCCTGCTCCGCCGGCGCGTCTCGCCCCCGGCCGGCGCATCATGATGGTCGTTGCGGCAATTCCGCCGCAGATCGTGCTCGGCGCCCTGATCTTCTTCACGCCGCGCGAGCTCTACCCGATCTACTCGATTTGCGGGCGCGCGTTCACCTGGATCAGCCCGATCCGCGATCAGCAGATCGGCGGCCTGCTGCTCTGGATTCCGGGCTCGATGATGAGCGTGTTCGGGGCGCTGATCGCGCTGCGCCATTGGATGCGGCTCTCTGGGCGCGCTCGCTTGCGCGAGGAGCGTGCTGCCGCGAAGGCGACGGCCACTGCCCGACACGCGGCCCTGCCGGCCCGGTGAACACGGTCAGGGCACCTGATCGGTCGGGCGACAGGGCCTGGTAGTGCCCTCAGCGCGGAGCGCGCCGCATCCACACATGGGGGATGCCGTCTTCGTCGTGCACTTCCGAGTTCGGCTCGAAGCCGAATGCACCGTAATAGCCTTGCAGGTGCGCCTGCGCATGAAGGCTGATGGTCACATCGGGCCATGCCTGCCTCGCAAGCTCGAGCGCACGGGCAAGCAATGCATTGCCGAGCCCAATGCCGCGAAAGCCCGAGGTGGTCAACACCCGGCCGATGCGCAGGTCAGGCGTCGTCGCATCGGGCGGCAGCATGCGCAGGTAGCCCGCGAGGTTGGCGTCCGAATGGCGCCCTTCGTAAGCCAACAAGTGCCAGGCCGTCTTGTCGAGACCGTCGATATCGCTGTAGACGCAAGTCTGTTCGACGACGAACACGGCGCAGCGCGCCTCGAGGAAATCGTAAAGCTCGGTCGTGGTCAGTTCGTTAAACGACTTGAAGCGCCAGTCGAGGTCGGTCAGCGTGACAGGGGCGGATGCGGACATGGTATGGGATCGGGCAAGTTGCGGCGAAATTTGTTCGGGCGGCGTCGATGTCGACGGCGACCGATGCGAGCGCATAGTACCCGACGACGTCATTACGAGACAAACCTGCCGGCCGCGGCGAAACCCGGGCGGGAAAGCGCCGATGCACAGCCCGAAGCCGCGCGAACGGCCAAAAACAAAAAAGCCCTGACACAGGTCAGGGCTTTTTCGTTCGTTTTGGAGGCGCGAGCCGGAGTCGAACCGGCCTACACGGCTTTGCAGGCCGCTGCATAACCGCTTTGCTATCGCGCCGTAAGCGGATTCGCCAGACCGTCGCCGCCCATCGGACTACAACGAATCGCGAATGACCTAAACAAAAAGGGAAGCTCAGCTTCCCCTATCCACCTGGAGCGGGAGACGAGTCTCGAACTCGCGACCTCAACCTTGGCAAGGTTGCGCTCTACCAACTGAGCTACTCCCGCATTTACCTGCTTCTTTACTGCTATCGCAACACGCTGCCGCGCCGATTGCTGATACGACCGCCACCGACAACCTGCTGCTGGAAAACTGGAGCGGGAGACGAGTCTCGAACTCGCGACCTCAACCTTGGCAAGGTTGC
>CBJMQH010000619.1:0-3011 GCA_966431825.1 uncultured Trinickia sp. | reverse complement strand
CCAGCGCGTGCGAGCGAAACCGGAAGGCGTGTGACTGTCAGTTTGCGTGGGGGACCATCGATGTGGTGACCGAGCGCGTGCGGCCGCAAGCGCTGGCCGAGAAAATCGCCGTCTACTCCGATACGCTGATGTCGGTTAACAAGATCCCGGTGGGCATGCGTCTGAAACCCGGTTCGACGCTCGTCGTGCCGCGCGCGGACAACGACGACGAGGACATCAGTGCCGACGTCGCCGAGAGCGCCGTCCTCGCGATGGAGCCTGATGTCCCCGATACGCGCAAGATGCTGATCCGCGTGCGCCGCAAGCAATCGATGGCTGCGATCGCGGCCCGCTACGGCGTGTCGGTGTCGCAGTTGAGGGGATGGAACAAGACCCGACGCGACATCGCCATGCCGGGGCAGGTGATCGTGTTGCACGTGCCGGTGGGCAAGTCGGTGCCCGCCGAACCGGGCCCGCAGAAGATCGCCACGGCTATGCCGGTCGATGCGCACGCGGAAAAGATCGATTCCAGTGCCGACGAAGTGAAGCAGAAAGGCCGCGCCGCCCAAACCAGCGGCAAGTCGCACGGCCACGGCCCGGCCGTGGTGAGGGCGAAGGCCTCGACATCGGCGGCGCCGGCGGCGAAGTCGTCGAAGGGCGGGGCAGCGGCCTCGAAGTCGACGGGCACCGCCCACAAGTCCAAAAAGTAGGGTAGCAAGCGTTGGCTGTGCCAACGCTTCGCGTCGTTCGGCCGTGGGTGTAGCATCGCAGCTATGCGGCTTCTCTTGCCGCCCCGCGTGGCTGGTGTCACGCGGGCAGCACAGCAAAGTGCCAGTTCGGATTGTGGGAAGAGGGCATTCCGGCTATAATTTGAAAGTTTGCACTATTCAACCCGCACCCTAGCGCCTACCTCTTCCATCCCGTTCATCCGCCGCGCTTTTCGCCGCCTCGTTGCTGTCGCTGCAGACCTTGCACGAGTCGCGCCGCCTGTTCGCTGCACGCCCACGCCGCAGATGTCCTGCGCGAAGCCTGCGCCAGACGGCGAAAACGAAACCGAGTGAAAAGCGAGCGCGCGGACTTGCTCGGTCCGAACGCGTTTCGGATCGTACCGGCGCGACAAGCGCCGCGCGCGAAGTCCGCAGTATGGCTGGATTGACAGGTCGGCAACAGGGTGTTCCTGAAGGAGCCTCCCCGTGTTGCCGTCTTTTCCTCCTGCACTGCTCGCGCTCGCCGACGGCACGGTCTTCCGCGGCTATGCGATCGGCGCCGCCGGTCATACGATCGGCGAAGTCGTGTTCAACACCGCGATTACCGGCTATCAAGAGATCCTGACCGATCCGAGCTATGCCCGTCAGATCGTTACGCTGACCTATCCGCATATCGGCAACGTCGGCGTCAACGCTGAGGATGTCGAATCGACCAAGGTTCATGCGGCGGGCCTCATCATTCGCGATCTGCCCGTGCGCGCGTCGAACTTCCGCATGACGCGCACGCTCGACCAATACTTGAAAGACGAAGGTGTCGTGGCGATCGCCGGCATCGACACGCGCCGCCTCACGCGCCTCCTGCGCGACAAGGGTGCCCAGAGCGGCTGCATCCTTGCAGGCAGCGACGACGAGGCGAAAGCCATCGAGCTCGCGCGCTCGTTCCCGGGCCTTGCCGGCATGGACCTCGCAAAGGTCGTGTCGACGGCCAAGCCCTATGAGTGGACGCAGACCGAATGGCGCCTCGGCACGGGCTTCGGCGCGCAACGTACGCCGAAGTACCGGGTCGTCGCGTTCGACTACGGCGTGAAGTACAACATCCTGCGCATGCTGGCCGAGCGCGGCTGTCAGGTCACCGTCCTGCCGGCGCAATCGACCGCGGCCGACGCCCTCGCATTGAATCCGGACGGCGTGTTCCTCTCGAACGGCCCCGGCGATCCGGAGCCGTGCGACTACGCGATTGCTGCGACGAAGACGTTCATCGAGCGCGGCATCCCGACGTTCGGCATCTGCCTTGGGCACCAGATCATGGGTCTCGCCGTCGGTGCGAAGACGATGAAGATGAAGACGGGCCACCACGGCGCGAACCATCCGGTGAAGGATCTGCGCGACGGCCGTGTGGTCATCACGTCGCAGAACCACGGCTTCGCAGTGGATGCCGACACGCTGCCGGCCAACGCGCGCGTGACGCATGTGTCGCTGTTCGACGGCACGCTCCAGGGCTTCGAGCTCACGGACAAGCCTGCTTTCTGCTTCCAGGGCCACCCTGAAGCGTCGCCGGGGCCGCATGACATCGGCTACTTGTTCGACCGCTTCACCGCGTTGATGGACGGCAAGCGCGGCGCTGCCGCCTAAAGAGCGGCTGCGGCCTAAAGTCAGAGAATCACGGAATAGATTAGCGAGAGCGTTATGCCCAAGCGGACAGACATCAAGAGCATTCTCATCATCGGCGCGGGGCCGATCATCATCGGCCAGGCCTGCGAGTTCGACTACTCGGGCGCACAGGCGTGCAAGGCGCTGCGCGAGGAAGGCTACAAGGTCATTCTCGTCAACAGCAACCCTGCGACGATCATGACCGACCCGAACACGGCCGATGTGACGTACATCGAGCCCATTACGTGGGAAGTGGTCGAGCGCATCATCGCGAAGGAGCGCCCCGACGCGATCCTGCCGACGATGGGCGGCCAGACGGCGCTCAACTGCGCGCTCGATCTGCACCATCACGGCGTGCTCGCCAAGTACGGCGTCGAGCTGATCGGCGCGTCGCCCGAGGCGATCGACAAGGCGGAAGACCGCCAGAAGTTCAAGGACGCGATGACGAAGATCGGCCTGGGCTCGGCGAAGTCGGGCACGGCCCATTCGATGGAAGAGGCGTTTGCGGTGCACGCCGAGATCATGGCGCAGACGGGCGGCCCCGGTTACCCCGTCGTGATCCGCCCGTCGTTCACGCTCGGCGGTTCAGGCGGCGGTATCGCCTACAACAAGCAGGAGTTCGAAGAGATCTGCCGGCGCGGGCTCGACCTGTCGCCCACGCGCGAACTGCTGATC
>CBJMQH010000618.1:0-3028 GCA_966431825.1 uncultured Trinickia sp. | reverse complement strand
GGTTGCGCCACACTGCACGGCAGCAATCGCGGTTGCATAGCTCTGACGTGGGACTACACAGGACAGAACGCCTGAGACTGCGATGCACACGGCCGCGGAGAAGACGGCTCCAGAGATGACAGCCACGATCGTCGCTACGAACAGGCGGCGGACATGCAGTTCGGTTACCGGTGGATACGCAAATACGGTGAAGACATTCGTTCCAACCAACAGCAGGATCAGGAGAATACCGTTCGCACAGACCCGCGCAAAAGCCATCCGCTTTGAGGAGATCGGAAGCGGTGAGAGGATGTGCGTATCCAACGGTTCAGGGAAGAACAGATCAGCTTCAAACACCGTGAGTAAACCCATGGAGACCATCGCGTACACCACGAAGAAATAGTGCTCGCATACCTGCGTCCAGAAGTTCGGGACGGGAGGTTTAGGTGGGAACGCGTGGTAGGACGGGAATAGGAATACAGACGCGATAAGCGTAGGCACTGCGATAGCCCCTGCGACCGTCATGAGGAATGGAAGAGTCTCGCCGCCAATCGAGAGCATCTCGTTATTCACAAACCTGCTGAGCAAGTGCCTGACGAGCAGAGCGAATTGACTACGGCCTAGACCGCCGGCGAAAACGTCCGTCGGTTCGAATGTCGAGGGCGATTGCAGTAACGTCGTTTGTTCACGCATGTGCCACCTTCATCACGTCCACAAGCGTCTGGGCCAGCTTAGACGTGTCCTCTTGCTGCACGAGTTCGGCGAACACGGCTTTCTTCACGGCCATGTCTTCGAACACGGCCTCGATGACGAGGTCCGCCTCGGCGAGTGCGCCGTAATCGGTGCTGCCGGCGAAACGGGCGAGCGCGGCAGCTTTCGCGTCGGCACCCAGGCGGCCCTTGGCGACGAGACCGTCGTAGACGCGCTCGATGTGCGCGCGTCCGCGCGCAAGCGCCGCATCGTCGCGCTCGATCATCGTCACCGGCAGGCCTGCGTCGAGTACGGCGACCGCAATGCCGGCGCCCATCGTGCCGCCGCCGACGACGCCGACGCGCTCGACCGCGCGCGGCGCCGCCGCCTGCGTTTCGGGTGCCTTTGCCACTTCGCGCTCGGCGAAAAAGGCATGTACGAGGCCTGCGCGCTGGGGGCTCTCGAGGCATTCGACGAACAGCTTGCGTTCGAGTGCGAGGCCTTCGTCGAACGGCAGATCGAGCGCGGCCTCTACCGCATCGACGATTTTCTGCGGCGAGATGAGACCGCGCGAACGCTTGGCCGTGTCTTTGCGCGCCGCCTCGATCGCCGCGCGGCTCGCGGCCTTGTCGGCCAGGCCTGCCGCCGCTCGCGTGGGGCGCACGGGAGCCTTCGCCGCAATCAGTTCGCGCGCGTAGGCGAGGCCTTCCCCCATCACGTCGTCGGTAGCGCCGAGCCGGTCGACGAGCGTCAGGCGCAATGCTTCCTCTGCACTCGCGTGGCGGCCTGTCAGCATCAGATCGAGCGCTGCGGCGGCACCGATCAATCGCGGTGAGCGCTGCGTGCCGCCCGCGCCGGGCAGCAGGCCGAGTTGCACCTCGGGCAGCCCGAGCTTCGCCCCGGCCACGGCAAGCCGATAGTGTGCAGCGAGCGCGACTTCGAGCCCGCCGCCGAGTGCGGCGCCGTGAATCGCGGCGATAACAGGCTTCGTGCAGGCTTCGATTCGATTGCAGACGGCGGGTAGTGCAGGCGGCTGCGGCGGTTTGCCGAACTCGCGAATATCGGCACCGCCGATGAAATTGCGCCCGGCGCCGACGATCAGCACGGCGGCCGCGGCATGTTCGGCATCAGCTGCGTCCAGCGCCGCGACGAGGCCGCGCCTGACAGCGACGCCCAGGGCGTTCACGGGCGGATTATCGACGACGATCACGAAAACATGGCCGTGCAGCGAATAGGTCACGGCGGGGGCAGACGGTTGGCTCATCGAGTATCCCTCAGGGCACACGGCAGAAAATACGCTCGATTGTCAAACGGTTAGGTGGAATTGACAATCGGCGCATGGGTTGACAGACTGTCAAGTAATATTTGACGGTCGGTGGCGGCATGCGGTTACCGGCCTATTCGCGGCCCCCATGGATCTGAACGCTTTATCACTGCTGGTGGAAATCCTGGAAGCAGGCAATTTGAGCGAGGCGGCGCGGCGGCTGAAGATGACGCGTGCGAACGTCAGTTACCACCTGAGTCAATTCGAGCGGTCGCTCGGGCTGCAACTCGTGCGCCGCACGACGCGGCGCCTCGAGGCGACCGAGGCGGGGCTGCGCCTTTACGAGCATGGGCGGGCGATCCGCAACCAGCTCAAGGCCGCGCAAGAAACGGTCGAAACGCTGGGGCGCACGCTGCAGGGGAGAGTGCGATTGTCGGTGCCGAGCGGCTATGGCCAGATCGTCATGGCCGGCTGGCTGCTCGCCTTCAAGCGCGAACATCCGGGCATCGTGCTCGACGTCGTGTTCGAGAATCGCGTGGAGGATTTGCTGCGCGACGAAGTGGATATCGCTGTTCGCGTGATGTCAGAACCGCCGCAGAGCCTCGTTGCGCGCGATATGGGGCCGGTTCGATATGTGGCGTGTGCGTCGCGCGGTTACGCGCAGTCGCAAGGCATGCCGACAACGCTCGATGCGCTTGCCACTGCGCCGTTGATCACGGCAGCGGTGGTCGGGCGGCAGTTGCGCGTCGCCGCTTATCTCGACGACGAGCGCCACGAGGTGCTGCTCGAACCGACGCTCATTTCGGAGAACTTCCTGTTCTTGCGGCAGGCGATCCTGGCAGGCCTCGGCGTCGGGATCGTGCCCGACTATGTCGTGCAGGACGACATGCGAAGCGGTGCGGTGGTCACAGCGCTCGACGCCTGGCGGCTGAGCATCTTCGGTACGCGAATGTACCTGCTGTACATGCCCGATCGTCATCAGACCCGCGCGGCCGCGGCGTTCATCGAGTTCGTCCTTGCGCGCTCGCGCGCAACCAGCAACGCCGGGTGGAGCGCGAGCGCACCGCTGCTCACAGCGTCAGTGGTGACGGCGAG
>CBJMQH010000617.1:0-3036 GCA_966431825.1 uncultured Trinickia sp. | reverse complement strand
TTCGAAGACCTGATCCGGTATCGCCGGACAATTGAGCACGACGAGCCGGCCGCGCGCGCCGCTGAAATCATGGATACACCGCGCGACGAGCTCCTTGCCCGTGCCGGTTTCGCCGAGTACGAGCGTGTCGGCCCGCGAGCCCGCAACGCGCAGCACGATGTCGCGCAGACGCTGCATGGCGGGACTCGCGCCGCGCAGGATGCCCGAGAGCCCCGTGGCGCTGGCCATCCGCTCGCGCAGCGCCCGGTTCTCGAGTGCGAGCCGCCGCTGCGCGACCGCGCGTTTCATCAGTGTAGTCACGTACTGCCGCTCGAACGGCTTGCCGATGAAGTCGTAGGCGCCCTCGCGCAGCGCACGCAACGCCGTGGCGATATCGTTCTGCGCGGTCATGACGATGACGGGCAACTCCGCATCGCGCGCATGCAGTTCGCCGAGCAGTTCGATGCCCGTCATGCCTTCGAGATAAAGATCGGCCAAGACGGCTTCGCACTCGAATTGTGCACAATGGGGCAGCGCCGCCTCGGCGGACGTGAAAGCAGTCACGTCGAAGCCGGCCAGCTCGAGCGTCTTGGCGAGGCTTTGGTTCAGATGAATGTCGTCTTCGACGAGGACCACGCGAGGCGCCGTATCGGGAACGGTTGGGAGCGGAGTCGAAGACATCATCGGTACGTCGGCAGCAAGTCGGTCAAATCGAATAAAGGCGCGGATCGCGGCGCGGCGAAACAGCGAACGGGGTAGGGTTCTCGTCGAGACGTATCTGCCATTCTACGCAGGTTGGCGGTTCGGATGCCGTACTATTTTCTTTCCGCGGGTTACGCAAACCGCACCCGCATCGTGCGGCTTTACGCATCGTCGGCAAGCCGGGCCTGGCGGATCTCGTCGGCCCAGAGCAGCAGCTCGGCCACGGGTTCGAACAGGTCGCTGTGGATGAACTCGTCTTCCTCGACGGTGGCATAGAGCTGCCGCGCGAGCGGCACGTTGCGGATCATCGGCACGCCTGCGTCTTCGGCGATTTCCCGGATCATTGCCGCTCGTTCGTCGGCGCCCTTCGCGACGACGACCGGCAGCGGCGTTTCTTCCGGGTCGTAGTAGATCGCTACGGCGAAGTGCGTCGGGTTGGTGACGACGGCCGATGCCTTCGCAATGGCCTTGGCCGGCGGCCCGAGCACCATCTGCTTGGCGAGCGACTTGCGCTTGGACTTGACGAGCGGGTCGCCTTCCGTTTCCTTGTATTCCTGTTTGACCTCGTGCTTCGACATCTTCAGTTGGTCGATGTGGAAGTAGATCTGCATTGCGAGATCGACGAACGACATCGGCAGAAACACGAGTACGGCGAAGAACATCATCTTCAGCGCGAGCAGGAACCCGGTGATGCCGATGTAGACCGCGCTCATCTGGTTCGCACGCATGAGGTCGGGCAGCGCGCCCTTGATGTAGGCATACAGCAGCGGTGCGAGCAGCGCCGACTTGACCATCGTCATCGCGAAGTTCACGACGGTCTTGCCCGAGAAGATCTTTTTCAGGCCTGCCATCGGGTTGACCTTCTCGGGCTTGGGCGTAAGCGGCTCCATCGTGATGAGGCCGCCCGTCTGCATGAACCCTGCCACGACCGCCGTGAACGCAGCCGTCATGAAAATGGGCACGACGAGCACCACGATTGCAATGAACGTGGTGGTGAGAAGGTGCGGCAGCTCGCGGTTGAAGTCTTCCGTGAACGCCACGCGGAACACGAAATCGGAGAAGTGCTCGATCCACTCCCAGATGATCGAGCGGCCGCCGAGCACGAGCGCCATCACCGCGATGAAGACGAACGTCGACGAGATTTCCTGACTCTTCGGAATCTGCCCTTTCTTGCGCGCGTCGCGCAGCCGCTTGGGTGTGGGCTTTTCGGTCTTGTCGCTCGACATTCGCTTTAACCGCGCTTTGCCCGTGCACGCCAGGCGAACGGCTCGCCGTGCGCACTGCCGTGCAATTGATCCCAGGTGGCCCGATCGATGACGAACAGGACCTGCGGGACATCGCCTACGAGCACGTCGGCCTTTTTTCGGAATCCATACGTTTCGAGCCAGAACGCTGCGGGCCGATTGCCGGGATCGGTCAGTGCGATGAGCCGCGACTGGCCGAGAGAGCGGAAACCATAGTCGAGCACGGCCCGCCCGAAGTCCGGCACGAGGCGCTTGCCCCAGCCGCCGCGCGAGAACACGACGCCGAGTTGCACCGATTTGAGTGCCGGCACGTAGTGCAGGCTGAAGATCCCGACGAAGCGGCCGTCGGCGCGGGCGCTGACGTGCCAGATCCCGAGACCGGGCCGCTCTGCCTGTTGCTGCTCCGAGTAGCGCACGAGCCCGAGCGCGCTCTCATGCGCCGTATACACATCGTCGCTCAGGTACTGGCACACGCGTGCGTCGTCCTGCATCGAGACGAGATCGCCGGCGTGCTCCGGCGCGAGCGGCACGAACGCAAGGCGCTCCGTTGTAAACGCGGGCCGCGCGGGCAAGGCGGCGCAAGCTGCGGGCGCTGTGGGCACCTGTGCGGCAGTGCCTGCTTGCAGTGTGGCTTCCATATAGACCCCCTCGAGCATTGATCGAGCGCGCGGCGCGCGCACGCACGTAATAGGTGCTTTGTAACGCGCGGGGCGATCGCGTTCGGTCGAATCTCAGCGACGAAATTTTTTGAACGAATCGATGAACTGTTGAAAAAAGGTCGTTACCAATGGGTGGAAGGCAGCGATGATGTGCAACGAGAAATGCAGGTGATCGCGGTCAATCGGGAATTACATAAGGAGCACGAATTATGTCGGCTCAGGATTTCGATGTATCGCAGGCACTCAGCTCGATAGGCGGCGACGGTGACATGACGAAGTCGCTCGACGCGTATCGGCAAATGTCGATGCTGACGTTGAACCTGCAAGAGCAGCATACGACTTTCAACAGCATTATGCATGCGAAAGTCGAAGGTGTGAAAAGCCTTTCGGATGTCGTCAAAGACGGCGTTCAGAAGGGCGGCTACAACTGAATCATGTGCGCCGGGCGGGAG
>CBJMQH010000616.1:0-3043 GCA_966431825.1 uncultured Trinickia sp. | reverse complement strand
GCTAGACCGCAGCACCCGGCTGGAACCCGGCGTCGATCTCGACTCGTGACAGGTGGGCGACCGTGTTGGCGAGCGTCTTGCCCGCGACGGCCATCGCGATCGCCACTGCCGCACGGCGGTCGAAACCCGCGGCCTTCAACATGTTGACATCGCTATCCGACACTTGTGTGCGCTTCGACGCGATGGCGGTCGCGAACTGGCGCACCGCTTCCAGCTTCGGATCGGCGAGCGTGCTTCCGCTGCGCAGCGCATCGACCATTTCGGCAGATGCGCCGAGCTTGCCGGCGAGCGTCGCGTGAACGGCGACGCCATAGTCGGCGGCGTTCGCCCGGCGCGCAGCGGCCATCGCGTCTTGCCCCACACGGCCAGGGTCGGCGGACGATGCGTGCGGAAATATTCCTGGAAGCGCGGATAGGCAGCGACGTTCGCCTTGTAGTCTCCGAACAGGTCAAGCTGAATCTCGTCATTGCCGGGACGATCGAGAAAATGCTGGTCGAGCGTGTAGCTCTCCGGTGCGATATGCGAGATATCGGCCTCGCCGTGCTCGTACTGGAACCGCGTGGTCCCTGCCGCCAAGAAGCCGCGTAGCTGGGCGCGGTTAGCATCGGACGGGTCCTGCCAATAGGCGCGTATCGGATTCCACCCTTCGCTCAGACCTTCCTCGTAGGCATTGCCGTTCTGCGAAACGAGCGCTGACACCCGATCCGGGCGGGACGCTGCGAGCCGAAAGCCCACCGGTGCGCCGTAGTCGAACACGTACAACGCATAGCGCGCGAGACCGATAGTTTCGGTGAAGCTTTCGATCACTTTCGCGCACCTGCAAGGGGCACTGATCCTGCAGGCTGCAAATGGGGACGTCGGATCGTACAAGCGGGCAATCGCCGCATTGACCGAACTCGCAAAAGACGGCCCGGACCGTGCTTCCGACTAGAAGGGAGCTCGGTCCATCCCGATTTCAGGCCGCTTCGCGAGGCCGGGACTGGCCCGGCGGGAACGTCGCGTCGATCCTGGGAGCGGAACGATCGCGGACTTAACGCAGAGCGCGCGAGGTAACCTGTCCGTCGGTTATTCGAACGTAATGAACTGCGCCGACGACCATACCTTGCTGTCGTCGCGTTGACGCCCGAAGAAGTACACCGGCCGGCATCCGAACGGCGCATTTTGCGGTTCGACTTCCACGCTGCCTGCAAGGTCCACCGGCAACGGCTTGTCGGTCAA
This sequence comes from uncultured Trinickia sp., assembly GCA_966431825.1. GTDB lineage: Bacteria > Pseudomonadota > Gammaproteobacteria > Burkholderiales > Burkholderiaceae > Trinickia. The sequence goes on along the minus strand of CBJMQH010000616.1, from coordinate 1,825 downwards.
GCGCTCCACCGCTACGAACAGTTCCGTGCCGCCAAGGGCATGCCTCGCGCTACCTTGCGCCAGCAACTGCTCGCCGCTGATCTCGAAGCGGAAGGTTGGCGCGTGCGCGAACGGATTGCCTGCGAGCGGATCGCCGACCTTGACGAAGCTGTCAATGGTGCCTTGGACCACGATCTTCGCGGCCGCGAGATTACTCACGTCGAGCTCGATGCTGTCCGCGTCGCCATAGGTGTCGCTACAGAATTCGATGTCGGTTGCGCCGCTGCGCCACGCCGATTCCTCGCCATGCTCGAAGCCGTGCGAGCCAAAGTCGTGGATCGTGCCGTTGAGGATGCTGATGCGCCCGTGCCACGCGGCCCAGCGATAGCGGTCGCGAATGCGCGCGCCGCCCCAGCGCACGCGGATGAGCCGCTCGGCATAGCCGAGTTCCTCGTGCAGGTTGCGCTCCCAGAGCAAGCCCGTGTGATCGTACGCCGCGACGTATTCCCAGCCGCTGTTACCGAGCAGACGATAGTCGAGTGTGGCGGCGCCCTGGTGCGTGAACGCATCGCCTTGCAGATGATCGCCGCAGCGTACGAGCAGCGCGCTGTGCTCACCGGTGGTCGCCCAAGTATGGCGTGCACGCAGCGCCCGGCCCACCGTGCGGCGATCGACCGTTTGAGCCAGCACGCCCGTGAGCCCGCCGTGCACACCGAACACCTGCACGCCAGGCGCGCCGCCGCCGGGACGGCCGCGATGTTCGTCGCCGCTCGCGGCCACACCAAGCTGGTAGCCGCGTTCGATCACGTCCTGATAGAGCCAGCCGAAATGGCCCCATGTCGAAGCGATTTCTACAAGACGTTCCAGTTCCGGATGATGCCAGTCGGGGATATAGCGACGCCCGCCCACGTGAGGCATGACGAGATGCTCGGGTGCGGCGTCGGCATACGCGTCCCACAGTTCTTCCACCGGCCAGCGCCCCAGTTCGACGGCATTGCCCTTCATGTCCTCGTTCCAGACCAACGTGCGGTTGTGCTCGCCGCGCTTGTTGTACGGAAAACCGGGCTTTTCATCGCCGAGGAACACCACGTTGTGATCGCCGCCCGCCGTCGAGCTGCCGCACCACTCTTGCACCGGATACGCGACGAAGCGGCCCGGCTCGTTGAATTGCTCGACAGCCTGTACGCCGAGTTGCCAGTTCGCGTCGGTGATCTGAAAGTCGTTCGCGGTATAGCCGAGCACGTCGATACCGCCGATATCGCGCGCGTACTGCGCGTTGTACGCCGGACTGTTGGTGCCGACCGTATCGTGCGCGTGGACATGCAAATCGGCGTAGAGTGCGCGCGGCGCGGGCAGAGTGGCATCGATGGTCAGATACGCCTGCGCGGCGCGAATCTCGGGACGCGCGGGCACGTCGGCCACGATGCGAAGCGTGCCGTTCGTGGTCGGTAGATCGTCGACGGCGAGCGTCGCGAAGCCCGCTTCCGGCAACGCGTGATGACGCCGATACACGGCCTCGCCGAGCGGATCGTATGCCGTGACGCGCGCGACCGGTGCCCCGCGGTGGCGGTCGTCGCCAAGATCGCGGCAGGCATTGCCCCAACGGTCCTGCAACGACAGACGGAACGATGCGCGCTCGCCAGGCTGCACGAAGCGCGGGCCATTGAGCAGCACGTCGGAAGGTGCGCCCGCATGAATGTCGATGGCGACGTCGCCGGGCACGGCCACAAAGCGCGAAGTGCCCAGCGGATCGGCGTAAAGCCGGAAGCGGAAGTTATCTTCGGCGAAGGTCTGGATTCGCGTGCCCGGCACGCGCCGACGGTCGCCCAGACGGATCACGATGCGG
>CBJMQH010000615.1:0-3053 GCA_966431825.1 uncultured Trinickia sp. | reverse complement strand
TGCTCGAAATGGAATCGGCGCTCGGTATGCCGCTCTTCGAGCGCACGCACAGCGGCCTGACCCCCACCGCGGCCGGGCGCTGCGCGATCGACCATGCGCGCGGCATGATCGGCTCGCTGCGCAGGATGAAGTACGAGCTCGACGCCATTCACCACAACCGCCAGCGCATTCTGCGAGTCGGTCTCATCATGGGCGCGGTCACGGGGGCGTTCTGCAATGTTGTGCGCCGCGCCTGCGACGCCCAGGAAGGGCTGATCCTCGATGCGCAGGAAGGCACGTCGGCCGAGCTCATGTTAAAGCTGCAGTCGGGCGAGCTCGACCTCGTCTTCGCACGCTCCGGCATGGTCGACGCCGGCTCCGAGATCGAAAGTCGCCAGCTCGAATCGGAACCCGTCTGCATTGCTGCCGGCGCACACCATCCCCTCGCGGCGGACCGCGTATACGACTGTGCGGATCTCGCCGCTTATCCGTGGGTCGGCTTCGAATCGCGCGCGCCGCTGGCCGCCCTGCTCGCGGAGTGGTTCGAGGCGAACACGGGCCGTCTGCCCGTCGTCAAGCTCAGAACGACCTCCGCGCTCGTGAGCGTCGCAACGCTTTGCAACACCGACTGCCTCGCCCTGCTGCCGAGTTCCGTCTTCAAGCACGTGGCGTCGGCCGACAGGATCAAGAAGATCAAGACGACTTCGCCGCTGTCGCTCGGCGAATACAGCGCCTACTGGCACAAGCAGTCGCTTCGGCTCGATATCATCGAATCGGTTCTGCTCGCACCGGGCGATTGAGCGGCCGGACAGCCGCGAGTTGCCACCGCGCGAACTGCACGAAAAAATCATTCAAAAACACAACAAAAACGAATTAGAGCCTCTACGCTAATAATTCGACACCTATAAATCGATAAATATTTCACCGCCTCTCGATACTGGAAATATTTTCCAGGGGGCGATTCTTGCGGAACGAGACGGCGCCAAACTACGAAAGAAATATTTTGAAAGAAAGTTGACATCGCCTCATCCACCCACTTAATCTCTTCGGCATCGTGCGGGAGAAGATCGCACGTATCCAGACAGATTTGTCGATTCGGCACGGTCGTGCCGTCTTCATGAGGAGACGAACACCAGAACTCGCCACAATTCCGAGCATTTCACATCGCTTAGTTGTCCTACCAATGCAATACGACTCTTGCGTCTTCGGTCAACAACCGAAGCGGGAACGTGTTCGCCATTATTCAACGAGAAACTCAATTCTCGCACGGGTCCGTATTGCCTTGCGCATTTGAAGCAAATCGAGATAGCAGCAAAAGAGAATTCAGTGGAGTTACCAAACGAATCAACTTTGAGTCGAGGGTGGACATGCGCTTTTCATTCCAAACCAAACTGCATTGCATCTCCGTCGCCGCATTGATCGCCTTGAGCGGTTGCGGCGGGAGCGACGGCGGCTCCTCGCTCGGCGGTCGCGCCGGCGTGGCCAATACGCCGACTACGCCCCAGCTCGCGGCGCCGAGCGCGCCGATTGCCGCGACGCCGGGGGTCGACAAGACGGTTTCGCCGGTCGAAATGCCGGACACCGTATGGCCCGTCAACTACAAACTCTGGTTCCGCCCGAACCCGCAATTGAACGCGTTCGACGGGCGTGCGGACGTTGAGATCAAGGTGCTCAAGCCGGTCAACGCGATCGTTGTTGCGGGGCATCGGATCAAGTTCACGAACGGCGCGATCAGCCTGCAACCGGGCAACATCCCGCTGATCGCAACGCCGCAAGACGACGGCGACTACTACCAGCTGCGTCCGGCGAGCGGCCAGATCGCGGCGGGCACCTACTCGCTGCACATGGAGTGGCAAGGCATCATCAACTTCAAGACCTACGATGATCCGGCCACGAAGACAGGCGGCAGCTGCGGCAACGACAACTATCAGGGCTGCTCGGCGGCCGAAGGCGTGTTCCGCGTCGACCTGAAGGCAACGGACGGCAAGACGAGCGGCGCCATCCTCACCCAGGGCGAATCCGATCTGGCGCGTCAATGGTTCCCCGGTTGGGACGAGCCGGCATTCCGCCCGACCTACGAGGTCAGCGCCGATGTCCCGCAAAACTGGCGCGTGGTGTCGAACGCAGCCGAGCGGGACGAGGTCAACGTCGACCAGGGCTACAAGCGCGTGAGCTTCGAGAAGACGCCGCCGATGCCGTCGTATCTGCTGTTCTTCGGCGGCGGTCAATTCGACACGCTCGAAGACGACTTCTCGAGCCCGCTCCAGGACGGCCGCGGCTTGCACCTGCGCATCTTCACGCCGCCCGGCATGAAGGACTGGGCGAAGCCTGCAATGCAGCAGACGAAGCAGGCGCTCGACTTCTACTACCGCTACACGGGCATCCCGTTGCCGCTCAAGAAGTTCGACACGATCGCGGCCAACGACGCGTTCAAGGCTGAAAAGGATCTGAACTTCGGCGGCATGGAGAACTGGGGCGCCATTCTCGAGTTCGCCGACGACATCCTGCCGCCGCCCGGCACGAGCATGTCCGATTACGGTGTGACCGTGCTCACGCACGAGGCCGCGCACCAATGGTTCGGCGACCTCGTCACGCTCGACTGGTGGGACGACGTCTGGCTTAACGAATCGTTCGCGACGTTCTTCGAGAACAAGACGAAGATCCAGTTCTTCCCGGACCGGTTCAGCCTCGAAGGCCAGGTCAAGACGAAGTACGCGGTCATGCGGCAGGACTTGAAGTCGACGTCGTTCCCGGTACAGCCGAACTTCAACGCCTGGGCATCGAACGACTTCGTCATCAACGCGGGCACGTTCGTCTATGACAAGGGCGGCCAGGTGCTGAAGATGATCGAGGGCTATCTGGGCGAAGATACGATGCGCCACGGGCTGCAGCAATATCTCGCCGACTACGCGTTCGGCAATTCCACGCCGAAACGGCTCTGGGACGAACTCACGAAGGCTAGCGGCGGCGTACCGATGAACGCCATCGGCGACAGCTTCGTGCGTCAGACCGGCGTGCCGCTCGTCACGCTGAACACGCAGTGCGATCTGACGTCGAACGAGACGATCGTGTCG
>CBJMQH010000614.1:0-3060 GCA_966431825.1 uncultured Trinickia sp. | reverse complement strand
ACGCCGTCGCCCGGGCGCAGCGCGATGCCGCCACGCGTGCTGATGAAGTTCGGCAGCGTCTGGTGCGTCTTCACGTCGACCGGCTTCGGATACGCGGCGGTGTGGCAGAACGACTGCATCACGAGATCGGCCGAGAACCCGAGACAAGCGAGGTCCTTCAGTTCATCGCGCGTCATCGGGCCCGTCGTGTCCTGCGAGCCGACCGAAGTCATCTTCGGTTCGCAGTACGTGCCCGGACGCACGCCCTGACCTTCCGGCAGACCGCAGGCGCGGCCGACCATCTTCTGCGCGAGCGAGAAGCCCTTGCTGCTGCTCGCCGGCTGTTGCGGCAAGCGGAACAGCGTCGAAGGCGGCAGACCCAGCGCTTCGCGCGCCTTGGCCGTCAAACCCCGGCCGATGATCAGCGGAATGCGGCCGCCGGCGCGCACTTCATCGAACAGCACCTCGGATTTCACCTGGAACTGCGCGATGACTTCGCCGTTCTTGAGCGCTCGGCCTTCGTACGGGCGCAGTTCGACCACGTCGCCCATTTCCATCTTAGAGACGTCGAGCTCGATCGGCAGTGCGCCCGCGTCTTCCATCGTGTTGTAGAAGATCGGAGCGATCTTGCCGCCCAGGCAAACGCCGCCGAAGCGCTTGTTCGGAACGAAGGGAATGTCTTCACCGGTGAACCAGAGCACCGAATTGGTGGCCGACTTGCGCGAGGAGCCCGTGCCGACGACATCGCCCACGTAGGCGACGAGGTGGCCCTTTTCCTTCAGCGATTCGATGAACTTGACCGGACCGCGCTTGCCGTCTTCCTCCGGCGTGATGCCGGGGCGCGCGTTTTTCAGCATTGCCAGCGCGTGCAGCGGAATGTCGGGGCGCGTGGTTGCGTCCGGCGCCGGCGAGAGGTCGTCGGTGTTCGTTTCGCCCGTCACCTTGAAGACGGTGATCGTCAGGCTTTGCGGGACTTCCGGGCGGCTCGTGAACCATTCCGCGTCGGCCCAGCTTTTCAATACGGCCTGCGCATTGGCATTGCCCTTGTCGGCCAGTTCCTTGACGTCGTGGAACTGATCGAACATCAGCAGCGTTTTCTTCAGCGCGTCAGCGGCCACCGTGCCGACTTCGGCGTCGGACAGCAGCTCGATCAGCGGCGCAATGTTGTAGCCGCCCAGCATCGTGCCGAGCAGTTCGGTGGCGCGCTGACGCGAGATCAGGGCGCATGCGGTCTGGCCCTTTGCGACGGCGGCGAGGAAACCCGCTTTGACGCGAGCCGCTTCGTCCACACCGGCGGGCACACGGTGCGTGATGAGCTCGACGAGCGTGTCTTCTTCGCCGGCCGGGGGATTCGTCAGCAGTTCCACCAGCTCGGCGGTCTGCTGAGCCGTCAGCGGCAGGGGGGGGATACCGAGCGCGGCGCGTGCGGCCACATGAGCACGAAAGTTTTCAAGCATGGGGAACCTGCTGGTATGGCGTTTCAGGGAATGTGTCAGGCATTGCCGGAATCGATCCGGGTACAGCTTCGAGCGCGATTCTAATCGCGATGCCGGTCAACGTCAAACGTCTTATATCTTATATAAGAGTTGGTTGCCTCGGAGCGTCCCCGTGGCCTTGTCCGTTTGCCATAGCGGCGGTTGGCACCCCTGCCGGGCAGGTAGAATCGCAGGCGTTGCGCCCAATGCCTTGTACGAAACCACTCAATCTTCAATGAACGATATCGCCTCCTCATCCCACGAAGCCGCAGCGGATCGCCTCGCCGATTCTTCAGTCGAAACCTCGGTCGACGAGGTGAGCGACACGGTGCACGAGGACACGTTGTGGCGCGACGGCGGCTGGACTGCCCGCGTGATCAAGAACGAGGACGATGACGGGTGGGCGGTGGAAATGATCAAGGACGGCGAGCCGGAGCCCGCGCTCGTCGGGCCATGGACGATGGGCCGCAACAAGAAAGACCCGAAGCCGCTCGACGCCTCGGCTTTCGGTACGCTGGTGAAGACGGCATCGGAGGTGTTGCGCCGTCACGAGCAGCAATTGCGGGCGCAACTGCATAAACGGGTAACGGTCGCGACCGCAACGGGCGACGATCAGCTGGATATCACGTTGGACATCGTTCCCGATGAAGACGAGCCCTATGCGCTGTTGACCGCGTTCGACGCATTCGGTGAACAGCTCGCTCAGGTGCAAGTGGCGCCGACTTTCAAGCTCAGTAAGGCGAGCGCGGCGAGCTGGGTGGAGAACGAGTTCCGGCGGCCCGACTGAATGCCGTATGAGCCGCCGTTGCCGCGACGCGCCCGACTGAGCCCGTCAGGCGAATGACATTTCCAATGCCACGCCTGAATAGTTGACGCGCGGCGCGAGTTCGCGCCCCTCGCCCTTTTCGAAGCGCACCAACCCGTATCGCTCCATCGTGCGCAGCGTACGAGAGAGGTTGGATTTCGCGCGCCCGGAACGCTCAGCCAACTCGCTGAGCGACGCCGGCTCGGTCTCTGCCATCAGTGTGAGTAGCGACCGGTTTTTGTCGGACAGCACTTGCGCGAGCGTTTCCAGCGACTGGAACCATACCTTGGGCTCATCGGGGCTGGGCACGTATTCACCACGAGCGATCGCCATCGTTCGGGCCTTGTACTGCTCCAACGATGCTATCCCCACTTTCAAGACACTGGCTCTGCGCATGCTGGTTACTCCTTTTCTCGAGAATTGCCTCAACTTCAGTCCAGAAATCCGCCAGCAGCAGCGCGGCGGTTTCGTAGGCGTAAAACCGAACGTGATGCCCGCAGTGCTTGTGATCGTATTCGATACGTGTAAGCGTTCCCGGCCCTGAGCCTTCGCGGATCGCGTGCGCGTTGTCGAATCCGAGGAGGCGGACGCCCGATCGATCGTGCAACGTCAGCGAATACCGGAGCCCCTTGGGGCGAGCCGGTGTGGCTGCACAGGACTTCACATCGAACTTCACCCAGCAAGTGCCCCCGCAATCCAGGGCGAAGCGCTCTCCATCCAGCGCGAGCAGTGCGTCCAGCCCGGGATCCTGCCGGTTGTTTTTCATGATGTTATCAGCCAGTCATAACGATTTCAAGATCG
>CBJMQH010000613.1:0-3077 GCA_966431825.1 uncultured Trinickia sp. | reverse complement strand
TTCGAAGCGGCCTGCGACCGGGTCGGTCAGCGTGAGAGCGCCGTCGCCGTCGGCCGCGAGCCGTACTACCCACGGCGTGTAGGCCAGTTCGACGTAGACGCGCTGCGGTCCGTTTTGGAAATACCACTGGCCGAGCGCATCGGCCGCGTAGTTGCGACCGATGAAGCCGATGAGCGCCGCATGACGGATCGGCGTGCCGAGCCCGCCCTGCGCCTGGCACGCTTCGTCGCGCATGCGCCACTGCCCGCGGCGATCCAGCAGCAGCCAACCCGTGCAGTGCGGCACGTTGGGCCATTTGGCAAGTGCGGCCTTGACGATGTCATCCATGCTGAGCAAACGGTTCGAAGAACGAAAAGATGCGTCGCGGCAGCCAGTCGATACGGCCCGGGAACGGCCCCGTCATGAATCCGACATGCCCGCCCGCGTCGGGCTGGTCGAGCTCGACGGCCGGCGATACCTCCGCGCGCGTCGGCAGCGCCGTGCTCGGCAAGAACGGATCGTTGCGCGCGTTGAGCACGAGCGTCGGGACGACGATTTCGGGCAGAAGCGGCCGCGTCGTCGCCTGTGTCCAGTAGTCCTCTGTGTTGCGGAAGCCGTGCAGCGGCGCCGTCACGACGTTGTCATAGTCGTACATCGTCCGGCTCGCGAGCATCGCATCGCGGTCGAAGAGCCCCGGGTACTGCTCGAGCTTCTGCAGCCCCTTGCGCTTGAGCGTTTTCAGGAAACTGCGCGTATAGACGAGCGCGAAGCCCTGCGAGAGGGCGCGCCCGCATGCGTGGACGTCGAGCGGCGTCGAGATCGCGGCGGCCGCTGCGACGAACGACGCGTCGGCACCGCGCTCGCCGAGCCAGCGCAACAGCACGTTGCCGCCGAGCGAAACGCCCGCGACGACAATCGGGCCGCGGTGTTGCGCACGCAGCCGGCGCAGCACCCAGTCGACTTCGGCGCTGTCGGCAAGGTGGTAGAAGCGGGGGGCGAGATTGAGCGGTCCGCTGCAGCTGCGAAAGTGCGGTACGACGCCGTGCCAGCCGAAACCGCTCGCCGTTGCCATCAATACGCGTGCGTAGTGCGAATCGGAACTGCCTTCCAGCCCGTGAAACAGGACGAACAGCGGCGCATCGGCCGCCGGTGCGGCGTTGGCCGTGCTCCCGTGGTCGACCCAGTCGAGTTCGATGAAGTCGCCGTCGGGCGTGTCCCAACGCTCGCGCCGGTAGGCCACGGCGGGACGGCGCGCGAACAGCGCCGGGACAATCGTCTGGGCATGGCTCGTCGGCAACCATCGAGGCGGCGTATAGAGCAGCGCCACAAGCGCGTCCGTGGCGGCCGGCCCCATTGCCGGAATCGATGCTGGCTTCTCTTGCGCCGTACTCATGACCATCCCCAAACCAAACCCTGGACGGGCAGCACCTTTGCGGCCTCGCTCAGTGCAACGCTCCCTGGCCGTGCCGCATGCGTTGGGCGAACTGGCTCGCCGTGTCATCGGGCATCGGGCTCGCGTGAACGTGGGCGATGCGCCATTCGCCGCGCTCGTGTACGAGCACGTACGTCGCATAAACCATGCGCGGCGCGACGAGCGGGTCGGCCGAGCGATGCGCCTCCGCCACGGCATACACCACCGTGCCGAGGCTGTCGTAGACGCGTACGTCGAGGGCCTCGACCGACGACGGCAGCGCCTTGGCACTCTGCAGCCCGACGAGTCCGTTTCGGATGCTCTCGATCCCGTGCCAATGGGCGCCGCCACTGGTCACGAAGCTCGCGAAGTCCTCATCGATCCAGAGCGCCATCAGTCCATCGATGTCGCCGTCCGCGATGGCTTGGTAAAACGCGTTCAACGTATCGGTTGCGGCTTCGAAGAGGCGGGCGAAACGTGGCATGGCTCTTTAGGCTCGTCGTGGCGGAACCCGCGCAAAAGACTCGCGCGAGGTCGAAAAGGGCGGTGCGCGCCCATGCGCTCTCGTCGATGCGATGCGGGAAAAGCCGCCTGTCGCGCTCACTGCGCCTTACGTTCACGTCACCATGAACGCATGGCGGCAGCCGCATGTCCGTGCGTCAGCGCTCGCCGAGCAACATCCCGCGCAAGTCGCTGAACACCTGTTCGGGCGACAGTTCGCGCAGGCACTTCAAGTGGCCGAGCGGGCATTCCCGCGCAAAGCACGGGCTGCATTCGAGATGCAGCCATTGTACCTTTGCCGTGTCCGATAACGGTGGCGTGTGGCGCGGATCACTCGAACCGAAAATCGCCACGAGCGGCCGGCGCAACGCGGCGGCCACGTGCATCAGCCCCGAGTCGTTGCTGACTACGGCGCTCGCCCGCGAAATCAGCGCACAAGCTTCGCCGAGCGAAGTCTGTCCACAGAGGTTGCGGACCTGCGGCGCCTGTTCGGCGATCGCCTGCGCGAGCGGCGCGTCCTTGCCCGAGCCAAGCGCGATGATCTGCGCATACGGGAACGATTGGCTCACAATGCGGGCGAGCGCGGCGAAATGCTCGGGCGGCCAGCGTTTGGCGCTGCCGTACTCGGCGCCCGGGCAGAAGACGAGAAGCGGTACGCGCGTGTCGAGATGAAACCGCGTCGAGACGCGTGCGGCTTCGTTCGGATCGGCTTCGAGCCGCGGAAGCGGCAGCCGGTGCGCCAGGTCGGGCACGTTCGCCCCGGGCGCATAGGCGAGCGCCGCGTAATGCGCCGCCATCGGGCCGCGCGTGTCCTTTTGCGGGTTGGCATGACGGACGTTCAGGAGCCCGTAACGCGATTCGCCCGTGTAGCCGATGCGCAACCGGATGCCGGCGAGCCACGGAATCAGGGCCGACTTCAGCGAATTGGGAAGCACGTAGGCCGCGTCGTAGCCGACATCGCGCAGGTCGCTCGCCAGCTGCCAGCGCCGCATCAATTGAAGCTTGCCGTGCGCCAGATCGGTGGCGTGGACGTCGTGGATCTCGGGCATGCGCTCGAGCACAGGCGCGACCCAGGTCGGGGCGAGCGCATCGATGACGATGCGCGGATGCAATTGCTTGAGCAGCGAGAACAGCGGCTGCGCCATCAATGCGTCACCGATCCAATTCGGTGCGATAACCAACGCGC
>CBJMQH010000612.1:0-3089 GCA_966431825.1 uncultured Trinickia sp. | reverse complement strand
CGGGTAATCGCGCTCGATGAGCGCGCGGCGTTTCACCCTGAGTTGGCCCCGTTGATGCCGATCTGGCGCGCGGGTCAACTGGCCGTCGTCGAAGGCGTGAGCTATGCGCAGCCGAACCTCTCGCACTTCCGCTCGATCGAGATCTGGGACACGGCGTCGCGTGCCGACGAATACCTGAACGACGGCTGGCTCACGCGGGCGTTCGCGCAGCGCGCCGTACCGCCGAGCTTCGCAGCCGACGGCATCGTCATCGGCAGCGCCGAGATGGGACCTTTCGCGCAGGGCGCACGCGCCATTTCGCTCGTGAATCCGGCGCAGTTCGCGCAGGCTTCGCGGCTCGTCACGCGTGCCACACTCAATTCGAGCAACCCCGAACTCGCACACTTGCTCGATACGGAAAACGAAATTGTCCGGGCCGCTGACCGTCTACGGCCGCGCGACGGCCAGTACGTGCTGAAAACGGCCTTTCCGAGCGGGGCGTTCGGCAACGCGGTCAAAGCCGCCATGCTGACGCTCGCGTCGACCGATACGCCCGAGGGCCGGCCGCTTCCCGGGCAGGGTGTGGCGGTGATTCGGCTCACGCTGAACGGGTTCGATACGCATCAGAATCAGCCGGGGCAGCATGCGGCATTGTTAGGACAACTTGCGCAAGGGCTGATGGCGATGCGTGCTGCGCTGACCGAACTTGGTCGCTGGGACAGCACGCTCGTCATGACCTACGCCGAATTCGGCCGGCGGGCGCGGGAAAACGAAAGCAACGGGACCGACCACGGTACGTCGGCGCCGCATTTCGTCATGGGCGGACGCGTGCGCGGCGGCCGCTATGGTGCGCCGCCCGAGCTGAGCCGCCTTGACGGCAATGGGAACCTGCCTGTCGGGGTCGACTTCCGGCGTCTCTATGCGACTGTACTGGGTCCCTGGTGGGGGCTCGATGCGAATGCTGTGTTGCGCGGTCGCTTCGAGCCGATGCCGATTCTTCGGGCCTGATTCGGTGAATGTGGGCGCTCGGGCGGACCTCGGTAGAGCGGGCGGCGGACGTGCTTAGCGTCGGCGGGCGGCGCGCCAGGCGATCCAGAGCTTGCGAATCGGCGTGAGTGCAATACGTTGATGCAACACCTGATAATCGTCACGCTCGATCTCGTCGAGCAGTGCGAGCGCCAACGCCGCCTGCGCGCGCAGCGTGCGCTGCGTCCGGCGCTCGGCCGCCGGTATGCCGTCGAGCGCCGCATGCAGGGCTTCTCTTGCGCGCGTCGTCTGGAAAGCCATCAGCGCCGAATACGCGGGGCTGTAGCGGCGATTCAGCAGATCGGCTGCCGTGACGCCGAAGCGCTGCAATTCGTCGATCGGAATATAGACGCGACCATGCCTTGCATCGTTGCCGATCTCCTGTACGAACTGCGCGAGCATCAGCGCATTGCCGAGCGGTTCGGCCCACGCCGTTGCGGCGCCCGCTTCGGCAGCCGTCGCGCTTGCGACGAGCGCGGCAAACGTGCCGCCCACGCGCCCGATGTAGCGCTGCAAGTTCGGAAAGTCGAGGTAGCGTGCCTGGTCGAGATCCATTTCGAAGCCGCCGATCAGCGTCGCGAGCGCCGGCGCTTGCCCGGCGATGTCGCGGCAGTGTGCGGCGAGCGCCTGCGAAACAGGATGCGACGGATTGCCCGCGGCCAGGGCGCCGGCTTCGCGCTGCCACCAGGCGAGCTTCGTCCGCCCGATGGCTGGGTCGCTCGTTTCCTTCACGGTTTCTTCGAGTTCGCGCCGCAACGCGAACAGCGCCGTCAGGAACGGTTGGCGGCTGGCCGGGGCCTGGCGCAATGCGTAATAGACGCTCGAGCCGGCAGGCGCCGCCTTTTGCGCGCAGTATTCGTCGAAGTGGGCCCCAGGGGCCGAAGCGGTGGGTTGATTGGACACGGCTGGAGGCGAAACAAAAGTAAAGCCGGAAAACCGGCGCGCCGTGTCCGCGCACGTGCAGGCGATGCACGAGAGGCGCGACGCGGCGCTCAAAGAGAGCGAGATACTACCGCATTCGCCTCCAGCACGCCGGACGTGCCTTTTCTGCTCAGTGTTTCCGCGTCATCACCTTGAGCAGCGAGTTGCCGTCTTCGGTCAACTGCAACCGATTGCAGCCCGAGCCGAGATGTTCGAGCGCGACGAGCTGCCGCTCGACGAGCGCGGCCAGATCGTCACGATCGAAGTGGCGCGGATCGACCTCGCCGCCGACCAGCATCAGCGTAGCGAATTCATGCGGGCTCAACATCGTCTTCTCCGAATAGTTCGTACGGATCATGCGTTCGCTGCGGCGCAGGCCGCACCGAAAAGCGCGCCTCGGTTTCCAAGATAGGCGCTGTGCGCGAAGTCGGGCACGCGCGTTTTGTCGCAGGCCCGAGCCGCGCTTCGTCGTATCACCACGTGATATAACGGTCGGCATGGGCATCGACGCGGCGGCGCGGGCGCGCAGCCGGTATGAAGCCAAGTCGAGTGCAAGAGGGCGGCATGAAACGCGGAACCGGCAGCATTCTTCTCAAGATCGACGAACCGGCTCGGGCGGCGCCGAAGGCGGGTGGGGGCGTCGCCGTGCTGCGGCTCGGCTTTCGGCCTTTTTATCTCGGCGGCGCCGCATATGGATTCTTGGCGATGCTCGTCTGGCTCGTGCGCTATGTGCCTTATCTGAGCGCGCCACGCCTCGATGGCAAGGCGGGCTGAATGCCGGTGCCGCTGTATGCGCCCGCGAGCCAACCGACCGGGCCAAGGGCCGCGCAGACGGGCGCCCAGAACGTATCGCTGTCGAGCGTCGCGCGCGGTACGTTCGTGTCGATCCCGATCGTGAGCGCCGTCTCCTCGGCCGACAGCGGTTCGGCGCGCTCGAACTGGCCTACGAAAACACGTTCGTCGGCGTCGGACGGCTCGGCGGCTGCACGCGCCCGCTCACGCAGCCGGGCCAGAATGGCGGCCGGGGCGGCCCGTACGTCGAGGATCGCGACGGGTACCGCCCGTGCATTCGCAAGCTCGATGAACGCGGCACGGTGCCGGCGTTCGAGAAAACTTGCGTCGACGACCACCGGATACCCCGCATCGAGCAGCACGCCGGCGAG
>CBJMQH010000611.1:0-3091 GCA_966431825.1 uncultured Trinickia sp. | reverse complement strand
CCTTCGGCAGCGTCGTCTTGATGACTTCGTGCTCGATCAGCGAGTTGGACATGTTGCGCAGCATAGCCAGACGGTGGCTGCTGGTGCGGTTCAGTTTCCGCAAACCATGACGGTGACGCATTTCAATTTCCTTGAGTCAAAAGTTTTGATCCAGCTCTTCTATCGCCCTTCTTCGCGAAGGACACGGGCCGGTATGAAAAGGCAAGACGCGGATTTTAAAGGAAAATCCGCGTCATTGCCAGCGAGCGGCACGGCGCTGGTGCCTTGCCGTGCTTACTTGTCGAGACCAGCCGGCGGCCAGTTCTCGAGCTTCATGCCAAGCGTGAGACCGCGCGAAGCGAGCACTTCCTTGATCTCGTTGAGCGACTTGCGGCCGAGGTTCGGCGTCTTCAGCAGCTCGTTTTCGGTGCGCTGGATCAGGTCGCCGATGTAGTAGATGTTCTCGGCCTTCAGGCAGTTCGCAGAACGAACCGTCAGTTCGAGATCGTCCACCGGACGCAGCAGGATCGGGTCGATCTGCGGCGCACGCGACGGCGCTTCCGCCGCTGCTTCGGTGCCTTCCAGTGCCGCGAATACGGCGAGCTGGTCGACGAGAATGCGAGCCGACTGGCGGATCGCTTCCTCGGGTGTGATGACACCGTTCGTCTCGATGTTCATCACGAGCTTGTCGAGGTCGGTACGCTGCTCGACCCGTGCGCTCTCGACCGAGTAGCTCACGCGACGAACGGGCGAGAACGACGCGTCGAGCACGATACGGCCGATGATCTTCGCGGTTTCTTCGCCGTAGCGGCGCACGTTGCCCGGCACGTAGCCGCGGCCCTTTTCGACCTTGATCTGGACGTCGAGCTTGCCGCCCTTCGACAGATGCGCGATCACGTGATCAGGGTTGATGACTTCGCAGTCGTGCGGCAACTCGATATCGCGTGCCGTCACAACGCCTTCGCCTTCCTTGCGCAGCGTGACCGTCACTTCGTCGCGGTTGTGCAGCTTGAACACGACGCCCTTCAGGTTCAGCAGCAGGTTGACGACGTCTTCTTGCACACCGTCGATCGTCGAGTATTCGTGCACGACGCCTGCGATCGTCACTTCGGTCGGCGCGTAGCCCACCATCGACGACAGCAGCACGCGCCGCAGCGCGTTGCCCAACGTGTGGCCGTAACCGCGTTCGAACGGTTCCATGACCACTTTCGCGTGGCTCTCGCCCAGCGATTCCACGGCGATGATCTTGGGCTTCAACAAACTGGTTTGCATAGGTTTTCCTTTTCAATACCCTCGGCTCGTTACACCGATAAGGCTGACCGGTAACAACCTGAAAATGAACAGCCGAGGCGCCCCCTTGCCTGACGCAATCGGGGTACCCCGGCTGTAAATCCGATTAGCGCGAATACAATTCGACGATCAGGCTTTCGTTGATATCGCCACCAATGTCGGCGCGCTCCGGCATCGCCTTGAACGTACCTTCGTACTTCTTGGTATCGACGGAGACCCAGCTCGGCAGACCGCTTTGCTCGGCGAGCGACACGGCTTCGAGAATGCGAGCCTGCTTCTTGGCTTGTTCGCGCACCGCGACGATGTCACCGGCCTTCACTTGCAGCGACGGGATATTCGCGACCTGGCCGTTGATCGTGATGGCCTTGTGGCTCACGAGCTGACGCGCTTCCGCACGCGTGGAGCCGAAGCCCATCCGGTAGACGACGTTGTCAAGACGCGACTCGAGCAACTGCAGCAGGTTCTCGCCCGTGTTGCCCTTGCGACGATCCGCTTCCGCGAAGTAACGGCGGAATTGGCGCTCGAGCACACCGTACATGCGCTTCACTTTTTGCTTTTCGCGAAGCTGGGTACCATAGTCCGACGTACGTGCGCCGGAGGTGCGGCCGTGCTGGCCGGGCTTGCTGTCGAGCTTGCACTTGTCGGCGAGCGAGCGACGCGCGCTCTTCAGGAAGAGGTCGGTGCCTTCACGGCGAGACAGCTTGGCTTTGGGGCCGGTATAGCGTGCCACTTTGCGTTCCTTCTAGGTTTGATCACGCGGACATGAAACTTTCCGCGCTAGTCCGGACGCGTACGTCCGAACGGTGGACTTAGGATATCGAGATGCAAATAGCCTGCAGGCGCCGCGAAGCGCCGACAGGCATCGTACTTTCGCTCGCCTTAGATACGGCGGCGCTTCGGCGGACGGCAGCCGTTGTGCGGAACCGGCGTCACGTCGGAGATCGCGGTGATCTTGATACCAAGACCATGCAGTGCGCGCACTGCCGACTCGCGACCCGGGCCGGGGCCCTTGATCCGCACTTCGAGGTTCTTCACGCCGTATTCCATCGCCACACGGCCAGCCGACTCGGCTGCAACCTGCGCCGCGAACGGCGTGGACTTGCGCGAGCCCTTGAAGCCCTGACCGCCCGACGTCGCCCAGGCAAGCGCATTGCCCTGACGATCGGTGATCGTGATGATGGTGTTATTGAACGACGCGTGAACGTGAACCACGCCCTCGGCGACGTTCTTCTTGACCTTCTTGCGAACGCGTTGCGCCGCGGATTGAGAAGCCTTAGCCATTACATTTCCCTGTAACTGTCAGTCCGCTTATTTCTTCAGCGATTGGGCAGCGCGGCGCGGACCCTTGCGCGTACGGGCGTTCGTCCGAGTACGTTGACCACGCATCGGCAGGCCCTTGCGATGACGGACGCCGCGGTAGCAACCGAGGTCCATCAAACGCTTGATGTTCATCGTGACTTCACGGCGCAGATCGCCTTCCACGACGAACTTGCCAACTTCTTCACGCAGCTTTTCGAGATCCGCGTCGGTCAGATCCTTGACCTTCTTCGTCACATCGACACCAGCCGCCGCGCAGATGCCGCGCGAGCGAGTGCGACCGATACCGTAGATCGCCGTCAGGCCGATAACGGCATGCTGGTGGTTCGGGATGTTCACCCCTGCAATACGAGCCATTGTTCTTCCTCAAACAAAAAGCGCAAGCAAAAGCGCGGCGGTTAGCCTTGACGCTGTTTGTGGCGCGGATCAGAGCTGCAAATCACGCGCACGACGCCCTTGCGCTTGATGATCTTGCAATTGCGGCAAATGCGCTTAACCGATGCCA
>CBJMQH010000610.1:0-3106 GCA_966431825.1 uncultured Trinickia sp. | reverse complement strand
AGAACGCGCCTGATGGGGGCGAAAAACGATGCAGGAAAACAACAAGTTGCAAAAGTGCAACGGGTTGTTCATATGGCCGACACAGCCACGGGACGCGGGCCTTCGCCCACTGCACTGCGGCAGTTCGCCGCGTTGGCGGCACCCGGGGAACCATCGTCGCACGAGGACGGTCTGACGCACCTTGGTGCTCCGCAAGAAGTCGATATGCACCGACCGCACCATGTTTGTGCGTCTTGATTACTGCATAAGCAGCAACAATCAAGGCGACAACGCAACGCGCATCGAGCAAGGTGCCTCGACTTGCCCGCCGACGGGGTTAGCGCCGAATCCACATGCGCTTGGCATCGGTCGCTTCGGCCGGATCGGCAGTCAAGATGTCGGAGAGTGCCGATACTGTCGGCTTTGCCTGCCGCTGCCGCAGCGATAAGCTGGACGCACCCCGCCGGACCGGCGCGCCGGGCCAACCGTCTACAGACTTGCAATGGCAAGGAGCGCAGCGCAATGAATCGTTTTCTTTTGACCGGTGTTCTATTAGTACTCGCCGCCGAGCCCGCGTTGGCCCAGCGTCCTGTCGTATATCCGCTGCGCAGTCAGGACACGGCCGCCCAGGCCGTCGATAACGCCTATTGCTATTGGCAGGCCCGAAAGGATACGAATGTGGACATGGCTCGTGAGTCTCAGCGTCCGCAACGCACCCAACCTATCGGCTTCGCACCCGACGCAGGGCGCGGCATGAACGAGCCGCCGCTGCCCGCTCGCGCCGGGCATGGGCAAGCTGCGAGCAGTGCGTCGGGCGTTCCGGCGACGAAGTCGGGCGCCGGCAAAGGCGGCGCGACGGCGCGCCCGCCCGCGCAGGCCTCGGCATCCGGCGCACCGGCATCCGGCCCGACGGAGACGGCCGGAGAGAGCGCTCGTTTGCCGGCCGCACCGGATCGACCGTCGAGCGCAGCCTTCGGCACAGCGGCGAGCGCGACGTCAAGATCTGCGTCGCAACCTGAGTCCGATGCCAAGCTGCCGCCCCTTCCCCCGCCCGAGCCGCCTATGACCCTCTATTGGCGTGCGTATGGCGATTGCATGCAAAGCCGCGGCTACGGCGTGCAGTGAGTCATCCGCGGGCGACTGTTCAATTGTCCCTAGCTTGGTTCGTGCTGCTGATCGGCTGGCTTGCCAAGTAGTTAGTTGAACGGACAGATAGCCGCGCATGGAGCGTCGCATCGATACCGACCCCGCGAGGTCGATCGGCGAACTGCGCTTACGCGCGCGCAGCGTTGTCGAATGCAGGAAAAGCAATTGGCATCCCGAAGGAACTTGCCTAGAGTGAGATGAAGGCGGCGGCACCTCTTGGGTGAACAAGCCGGCCGATCTGCCCGACAAACGAGAGCAGCGAGGAGCCGTTAAACCCATCCTGGAGCGCCCATCGATGAGGCTCACGATTCTAATCAATGGTCCGGACCCGACCGTCAATCATGATTACGCCGTCCTGTGGCTCGATACGGACGAACATGTGTGGTCGAGAGAATCGCATGACGGCATAGACCTGCCCCCCTGGGGGCAAATGCGCGACGAGAACGGTGTAACCGAACTCTGCGCCCCGACCGCGGAGACGCCCCTGTGTACGCTGCGCGGGCTGCATGTCGAACGCGATCGCCCCTGCGCCGCCCAAGGGACGGCTGAATGGGCCACGAATTCGTCGCAAGCGTCGATCGGCGGCGTCTGGCGTCTGCAAGCCGTCGAAAAGCGGACGATACAACCTGAACACAGCGTATTTAGACGGTAGAACTAAATGACCTTCGGCTCCTGAACCGCATGACTCATTTGCAATCGTAAGACTTAAATGTTTTACCGTTCATTACGAACTCGCCCACTCGGGTTCCGATTCGGTATAGTCGGCCTTGGCTATCTCGAGGCCAACCCTCCTAGGCCCGTTCGGCGTCTGCCGGCGGGCCGTTTTTTTGCCCGCCCCCGCCGTGTACGAGCCGCTCCCGCCGTGTACGAGCCGCTCCCGCTGTTGTGCGAACCGCTCCATTCAAGCGGCGCGAAACGCTTCGCTAACCGGCTGGTGGGGCCCGAGCGGCAATCGGAAATGCGGGGCAAGACGACGGCCATCCCCCATAGAGATACGCGCTCGAGAATCAAGGGTCATCGACGAACCTCGCCAGGAGCACTATCCCACGCAAACGGCCGTCGTCCGAGCGCGGCTCGATGAAACGGGCCGTCTCAGGACACGCCTGCCCGCACACACTTGAGCGGCCCCGACGGATCTGGCGGTAACGGCAGCTGGACCGCGTGTCCTCCTAAAAACCCGTCGCCCGGCGACCGCTTTGATATTTGCCTGCATCCAGCTCGTAAGGCCCGTGCTGTAGCGCATCTATTCCCTCACATGAACGCGCTCGATCGTATTTGGGGACAGTTCACCCAACCCTCACTGCGGCGCGATGCTGGAGTTTATGCGCATAAATTTCTTATAACTCGTATCTCTCGAGTAACCAGCGGAGGGGAATTTACGCTCATTTTACGGCGAAGACTGCATTCTTTAGTTGATTCGAACATCGCGTTCGCTAGGATTCGACTGTCTCGTTTAATTCTCACAATGATGATGTGAAGATCCGTGGCTAGCCGGTGCAGTCCGGCGCGGGCGCCCGATGTGCCACATTTGCTTCGCTGCGAGGTGCGCGAACTATGCTGAGATTACTCGTTCCGGTCGGCCATTCTGCACGCGCATTGCGTGCGGTACGCCATGCTGCCTTCCTCTATGCGGAGCGTTGTGCATCGGAAGTTGTCCTTATCAACGTTCAGCCCCCTCTCGAGGCGACGCGGCTGGAGGCATTTCATCCGCTCGCGCGGCTGCGGGCCATTGAAAGCGTGGCAGCATGCGCGGATCTTGCCCGCGCGCGCCGGATTTTGGAGGATGCGGGCGTCCGATATTCGGTTGTTTGTCGCGTGGGGCCGTTGATTACCACGATTACCGACTTCGCCGAACAACGCCTGTGCGACGAGATCGTTGTCACAGCACCTGAGAAAGGACTCTTTCGCCGTGCGAAACACATCTTCCGGCGCAGCGTATTCGATCGGCTCGTGCGCGTTTCGAGCGTTCCGGTCACGGCCG
>CBJMQH010000609.1:0-3107 GCA_966431825.1 uncultured Trinickia sp. | reverse complement strand
CGCACGACGCATCCAGCCCTTCTAGCGCTGGAGTCCGGTGTCTTCCGCTGCACCGATGGCGAGATTCATACACTGGATCGCTGCGCCCGAGGCGCCCTTGCCCAGATTGTCGAGGCGCGCGACCGTGACGAAACGTTCTTCGTTACCGAAAACGAACAGGTCGACGCGATTCGTCTCATTGTTGGCTTGTACGTCGAAGAACCCGGCATCGAGGTTCTCGTCGGCGTCGTGCGGCGCGACGCGAACGAAAGCCTCCCCGGCGTAGTAATCGGCAAAGATCGACTGAATATCGCGCGGCCCGACGCGTTTGGCCAGCTGGCTCGGCGAGAAGTAGGTGGTGACGGCCAGACCCTTCAGGAAATTACCGACGATCGGCACGAAGACCGGTGCATTCGAGAGTCCCGTATGCGCGGCCATTTCAGGCAGATGCTTGTGGCCGAGCGCCAGCGCGTAGGGGCGCGGGCTCGCAAGGCGCGGGTTGGCCGGCACGGCTTCGTAGTCGGCGATCATCTTCTTGCCGCCACCGCTGTAGCCGGTGATCGAATGGCTGTGAGCGGCGAAGTCGCGGCCCACCACGCCCGCTTCCACCAGCGGACGCATGGCGAGCACGAACGCCGAGGCGTGGCAGCCCGGGACGGCGATGCGTTTGGCCGTGCGCAGGCGTTCGCGCTGCGCGCGCGCGAGCTCAGGCAAGCCGTAAGCCCAGTTCGGATCGGTGCGAAAGGCGGTACTCGCGTCGATGATCACGGTGTGCTCGTTCTCGACGAGCGCGGCCGATTCGCGCGAGGCGACGTCGGGCAGGCAGAGGAACGTGACATCGGAGGCGTTGATGAGCCGGCGCCGTTCGTCGATGTCCTTGCGCTTGGCTTCCTCGATGCGCAGAACTTCGACGTCGGTGCGACGCGACAGGTATTCGAAAATCTTCAGGCCCGTGGTGCCTTCCTGTCCGTCGACAAATACTTTCGTGCTCATCTCGATCTCACTCGATGTTGCGGGTTGATGGCTTCGCAGCTGCGTGCGCGGGCGTGCCGAATCCGGCATTTTAAGCCCTTAGCGAAGATGCGGGGCGATTGATGTCATCCCCACGCATCTTGTCGAAAGAAGACGACCGAAGCGGCTCAGCGGCCGTACATGACGGTGAGCCTCGCATAGCCGAGTGTCGTCGACGTGTCGATTTCGTGATCGAACGAGGACGCGCGGCTGCCGGCCCGCGGCGAGAGTGTCTTTGCCGCTAGCGCATAGACGGTCACGACATATCGGTGCGGCTTGCCGGGCGGCGGGCATGGGCCCCCATAGCCGTCGGTACCGAAGTCGTTGCGTGCCTCTTGCGCGCCGATCGTTTTCAGGTAGCCCGAGGCGCTCGCGTTTTCGGGCAGCCGGTGCACGGTGGCGGGGATATCGATAACGGTCCAGTGCCACCAGCCGGGACCGCTCGCATCGGGGTCCAGCATCGTGACGGCGAAGCTGCCGGTGCCCGGCGGTACGTGATCCCAGGACAGTTCGGGCGACCGGTTGCCGCCTTTGCAGTCGCCGCCGCTGTAGACCTGCGCCCGTGCGACGGTACCGCCGTCGTGCAAGCTCGTGCTCGATACGGTGAACGGCTGCTGCGCTGCCGCGTGCCGGTTCGGCAGGACGGCGAACGACAGCCAGGCTGCCGCTGCCCATGCGAAAGCGCGTTGGCGCGCCGCGGCACGGTGTACGTGCACCGCAGTAAAAAGCGGATCCCGCAAGGTCATAAGCCGGTTCTCCGGTCGAGCGAGGACGGGGAAACGTTGCGAGCGGGCGCGCTTCGTTCCGGATTTTTTCGAAGATGGGCACCGCTGGCTCGATCCGAGTCTAACATTCGCGCTCGTGCCCGGCCGTGGCGGCAACCTATTCGCCACGGGGCGCCCGCGCGGGTCCTCACGGCGGGCGAACGGCAGACGAACACATGACGAATCGACCGGCAAGGCAGGCATGAGCGAAACATCCGAGCGAGGCACTGGGCCCGCGTCCCCCATATGCGGTGTCGTTGCGGGCGTGGGCGGCGGGGGGCGGGTGCGCGTGGTGGTGGCCGACGACCACCCGATCATCCTCCTCGGTGCCAGGCATGCGCTCGATCGCTTTCAGGATATCGAGGTCGTCGGCGAGGCGCGGCATTCGACCGAGATCATCGATGCGCTCGGCACGCGGCCCGTCGATGTGCTCGTCACGGATCTGGCGATGCCGGGCGGACGCTACGGCGACGGCCTGCCGCTCGTGGGCTATGTGCGGCGGCACTTCCCGGCCGTGCCGATCGTCGTCCTGACGATGCTCGAAAACGCGGCGTTGATGTCGCGTTTGCGCGAGATGGGGGTGACGGCCGTCGTGAACAAGGCGGACGATCTGCTGCATATCGGTCTTGCGATTCGCTACGCAGTGCAGGGTATCGCCTACTCGAGCCCATCGGTGCGGGCCACGTTCGATACGCTGCGCGCGAACGCGGCCGAGCAGGGCGACGCGCGGCTGTCGCCGCGCGAGATCGAGGTCGTCCGTTTGTTCGTCTCCGGGCTCACGGTCAAGGAGATTGCCGACCGGCTCAATCGCAGCATCAAGACGATCAGTACGCAAAATTCGACGGCCCTGCGCAAGCTGGGGCTTGTGCGCGATGCCGAGCTCTTTCAGTACGCGCAGACAAGCGGTCTGACGAACCGTGCGTTCGCGGTCGAAGACGTTGATGAGCCGATAAGTCCGGAGGTGCCCCGATGATGAGGCGAGTGTGCGCGACGCCTCAGCGCCGAACCGCCTCAGCGCCGAACGTTTGGCAGCCCGAAAAATGTGGGCAAAAAAAAACCGCCCAGGGCATGGGCGGTGTCTTGCGAGCGGTATGCGCAAGTGCCGGTCGGGCCTTGGCGCGCCGCTGATCGGCGGTAACAGCGGTTATCGCGGTTATTGCGGTGCAGCCGTCGCGCCGCCGTGTGCAGCCGACCATTCGGCCGGAGCGTGCAGGAACTTCTCGACTTCGTCGAGCGTTTTGCTTTCGAAGTAGCCCGAGGCCTTGGCCACGCGCAGCACGTCCCACCAGGTGGCGAGCGCGTGCAGTTCCACGTCGATGTCTTTCAGGACCGAGACGCTTTCCTTGAAGATGT
>CBJMQH010000608.1:0-3108 GCA_966431825.1 uncultured Trinickia sp. | reverse complement strand
GCGTGACGTCCTCTTCCGGCTCGTCGCCCACCATCGGCGTGAGCGGCAACGCGACAGGCTCTTCACGCAGCAGCGCGCTGGCCTGCGCGCTGCCCTCGCGCACTTCGGGGCTGGCGTCGCGCAGGATCATGTCCAACGCAAGCCGCACCTCGGACGCCGCGTGCGTAAGCGTTGGCAGTTCGTGCTCGGTCTCACGTCCCGGCGACGAGGGTTCCGATGCCAGCGGACTGGTCTGCGCTTCGGACGACGACGTACGGCCCGACGAGAAAGACGCGGAGCCCGAGCGTTCCGACGTGGGCGGCTCGGACGTAAAGGAGGTCGAGCCCGATCCCAGCGAACGCTCGGACGAGCTGCCGATCTCCGAGCGCGGCCGGCTCGTCTTCTCCGAAAACTCGGTCGAGCCCGATCCAACCGAGCGCTCCGACGAGCTGCCCACGTCCGAGCGCGAGGAATGAGAAAGCTCGCTGGCCGTGGCGCTCGGGATGCGGCCCGAGCCGCCCGTTCCTTCGTTTCGACCCGAGTGCCCCGTGCTCGGCGGCGGCTCGAATCCATGGGTCGACGCACCCTGCGCACGTCCGCCGGCCGGCGCCTGCGAAGGCCGCGACGACGATCCGCCAAGCTTGCCGAAGCAAGCCAGGAAGCGATTCGACTTCGGATTGGACGCAATGCCCATCCGCTTGTCGAAGTCCTGCCGTTTCGCGTCGAAGCCGGCTTTGATGCGAAGCAACTGCGCGTGCGTCTCGGGGTCGTGGTGCGGCACGCCGCCCGTGCCGGCATTTCCGCTCGTCTCGCCGTGGACGCTTCCTTCGCCGTGGACGCTCCCTTCGCCGTGGACGCTCCCCTCGCCGTGGACACTCCCCTCGCCGTGGACACTCCCCTCGCCGTGGACGCTTCCCTCGCCGTGGACGCTTCCCTCGCCGTGGATGCTCCCTTCGCCGTGGACGCTTCCTTCGCCGTGGATACTCCCCTCGCCGTGGACGCTTCCCTCGCCGTGGATGCTCCCTTCGCCGTGGACGCTTCCTTCGCCGTGGATACTCCCCTCGCCGTGGACGCTTCCCTCGCCGTGGACGCTCCCTTCGCCGTGGACGCTTCCTTCGCCGTCGACATGCTGTCCGGCGTTGCTTGTGGACGGATTTTGCTGCCGTGCGGGAGGCGGCTGCATGCCCAAGTAATGAGCCAACATGACCCGATCCGGCGGCGTTGGCGGACGCTCGGCCGGCCGTTGCTGGCGCTCGTGCCGCCGCCCGGGGATCGCGTTGCGCATCGCGCGGCCGAGCCGGCCCAAGGCACTGCGGCGCGCGCGCGGGTTGGACGCAGGCTCTTGCCCCGCCCCCGACGATACATGCACGTCATGCCCCCGGTGCGCTCCGCCCGAGCGCGACGCGCTCGACGTGCCGGCGTCGGCCTCTGCGGCATTGCGTGCGCTGCTCGCGCCGCAAATCAGGGAAGACAAATGGAGTTTCATGTTAGGTATCCTAAACGAATCGACGCACGTGCGTTCACACCGAGACGCGGCCGAAACCGTACATCGGTGCAGCCGCGGCATGCGCCGGCACGTCGGATGCCTGCACGGCATCCTCGCCGTCGAGCGCATCGACGAGCTCCGTGACCGTGTCCAGCAGGTCGGCGGCGCTGCGGGTGCCGTTCAACGGGAAACGGAACGAGTAGTGAAGCCGATCGGCCTGCGGGTCGAGGCTCAGGGCGCCCTTTTCGCTCGACGCAAGATGGAAATTCACTTCGAGCGCATAGCGGTAGACCGTTTCGCGGTCCTCTGCCGGCACTTCGCCGAGATCGACATGCACGAGCGCATGCACCGGGTCGGTCAGCTCGTCGTAGCGAATCGATACGGCATGGCCCGAGATGTCGAGTTGCCCGCCGTCCGCAAGTCGTGCCGTGTCGTCGAGCCCAACCTTTTCGCCGATCTCGCTCAAGAGCTTCGTGTAGTTTGCGTATTCCATTTGCGTCCTCTATTTTCGATGTCGTTTCGCGTTTGCCGCATTACCGCCGTGTGCGCTGCCAGCACGTCAGACCGGAATCCTCGAGGCGACCTCGCCGCCCATGCCCCAGTTGCCGGCCGGGCTGTCGAGGAAATACCCCGAGCGCCAGCTCTCCGCCTGCTCGACGCAAAGCTGCAAACTGTTGGCGAGCGTTTCCGCATCGGTCTGATCGAGCGGCGTGCGATAGCTGAAAAGCACATGCTCGCTCTCGGGGTTCAACGTGAACGCGGCCGGCAGCGTGCCGCCCGACAGGAACACATTGATCTCTAGCAACCGGCGGCACGCCTCGTTTTCGCGGCCCTGCGGCAACGGGCCGAAATCGCAGTAGAGGAGCAGTTCCTGACGCTCCATCGTCCCTGCCGGGACGAACGAAAATCCGACGCCGTTCACAGCGATGCTGCCCTGCTCGAGCACGGTGTCGACGTCTTCGATCTTGACGAGTTCGCAAAATCCCTTGATGAGCTTGACGTAATTCTCGATTGCCATGACGTGTCGTCCTTTGACTTGCTTCGCTTTCGATTCGCTGCGCCGTATAGCCGACGCTGCCGCGCCCGCGCGCCGCTCGCGTGGCCATTCAAGCCATGAGTAACGTCTAGTCGGCCGCGGTTCGATCGATGAGCGCGCGCCGCATGACAAATTTGTGAAACGAGAAGGAACCGCGAAAGGAGCGCGCCCAGGCAGATGCCACAGGCCGGCGCGAGCAGCGCCGAACGCGCGGCACGCACGGACTGGATGCGCGTGCGAGGCGTGTGGGGATCAGACGGAACAGGCCGCTCGGGCGATCGAGCGTACGCGTCAGAGATGCAGCGGATTCGTGCTCGACGCCATACCGAGGGCCGCGCCGCGAAACCATTCGAGCGCGTGACCGTCGCGAAACACGAAGCCGCCCAAGCTGCCGGAACCCTTGACGAGGTTCACCACGCGCGGCAGCAGCCGCTCGCAACGCATGTACGATCGGCGCAGCAAAATCCGCAGGTTGTCGCCGAAGACATGCGGCGCGCGCGTCGCTTGCAACGCCGGCGCCGTATTCGCCGCGGCCCCGATGGGCGCGAACGCCGCCTCGTGGCTCGTGCGCGGGGTCCGCGCCGCACTCGGCGGCCGCGCAGCCGAG
>CBJMQH010000607.1:0-3110 GCA_966431825.1 uncultured Trinickia sp. | reverse complement strand
CGAGCACACGGCCGTCGACCACGATCACGTGCGACGGCCCCACGCGAAGCCGACCGCAGGCAGCGCGTGACCGGGACCGCACGCAGATTGCGGTGCCCGGCTGCCCCGAAAGCCTCGACGATGAAGCGGAACCAGCCGCGATCGATGACGGCGACGACGCGTCTGCCATCGGCCAGCGCTTCGGGGTCGAGCGCGATATGGCAGGTGCCGGCATCCTGTATGAGCTGATCCTCGACGACATTCGGCAGCGCCTGCCGCAGCCGCGGCCCCTTCAGATGCGGCAGCGTCGTGGCGAGCATCAGCACATCGCGGGCGGCGACGATCAGGACCGTCGCGGCGGCCCGTGGCAGGAACGCGAGCGCGGCGCTGCCGGCGCGCTCCTTGCGGCCGCCTTTGTCGACGAGCAGGAACGGCATCTCCGGCAGCTGCCATTCCTGAGACGGTACCGCCGGGTCCCGCGGCGGCAGAAAGACGATCAACGTGCTCAAAGCCCGTTTTCTCCTGGTTGGTCAAAGCTGATCGCGCACGCGCACGACACGTGTCGTATGCGTCAGCGGATCCCGATAGACGAGCGTCGTGCGGTCCACCTCGGCACGCTGATGCTGCACGCGGCCATGAATGAAAAAATAGCTCGTCGTCACGTCCATCGGGACACTCGATTGCGATGGATCGTTTGTCGTAGGCGGCGCGCCTGCGCCCTGCAAGGCATTCGTCACGTCTCCCGTGTTGCGGAAGAACGCCGTCTGGCGCCGCGAGACGAACGACTGCGCGTTAGAGAGCGACATGCCCGGCACGAGCGAAGCCACGACTTCGGCGGGCGCGGTGTTCATATTCACCGCCGTGGGCGTCGGCAGCACCGTCACGAACGGTCGCAGCCGCGCCACCATTTCGGGCGTGAAGCCCGGCACGTTCAGCAGGGAATCGACACTCGTCATCTGCAAGGGCGCAGCCTCCGTCCGGTCATCCGAGCCATCCTGCATGCCCGGCTTGTCGGTCGCATTGTCGCCCGAGACGATATCGCCGCTGGGAGGCTGCGCTGCGCCCGGCGCACCGAACGGCCCCCCGACAGGCGACTGGAAACGCGTCGCCGACGTCAAGAGGCTCGCGCGCATTTCAACCGCCGTCGCCTTCGCGAGGCTGCCGTTGAAACCGAGCAGCGTCAAAAGCCGGGCAAACGCACGCATTTGCGGTTGGTTCAGCTGCAGCGCGCCCGGGGCCGGCGTCGACACGAGATTGCGCAGATTGAATTTCGCCTGACCGTCTTCGATCGATCCGGACAAATAGGTTTCTGCGCCGGCCGCGGCGGAGTTTTCGCCGATCTTGCCGAGGAAGTCCGAGAGGCGCGTGCGTGCGATCGGCACGGCCCAGACCCCGCCCAGATAGGTAACGGTGGGCGCCGTATCGGCTTCCGCCCGCAAGATGAGACGGGTCCAGTCGACGGCACCGCGCGCGACCCACTGTGCCTGGGCGGCGAGCCGCTGGTTCTCGATGCGCCGGATCTGGACCTGCTGACGCCACAGTATCCCCGCAACGAGAATCGCGGCCAGCGAGACGACGAGCAACGCGCTGATGATGGCGACGCCGCGCTGGCGGCGCGGGATGCGACGGCGTTTTGCGGGCAGGGCGAACGGAGCGGGCGTTTTCACGTCATTCTCCGACGATGAATACGCGCGAGATCGGCGCGTGCAGCGAGGTCGCCCCGATACTGAGTTCGAGGCCGCTTACCGCGCGCGGAATCGGCATGCTGCTGAACTGCGGCACCTTGACGTTGTTGTTGTTGCGGGCGATCTCGGCCTGGACGTCGCTCATCTGCGTCGTCCAACCCACGCGCGCCACGTACATGCGTACCGAGATCTTGCCCACCCCGTTGATGAGCGGCACGGCGCTCCAGTCGCCGCCGCCTTGCGCCGCGAGCATGCGTCGCAACGCTCCGACGCGCTCCACGGGCGGCGACGCATAACGGGTCACATGACCTTCCGTCACGCGATAGCGCACGACTTGCAGACGGGGCGGCTCGCCGGGCAAGCCGAAATCGCGCACGATCTGGAACGTATCGCCGCCGACGGAAATCGCAGGCTGACCGACCTCGTCGTCGCTCGCCGCTTCGCGCAGGTCGATCCGGACCTGATCGAACAACTGGGCGAACACGCGCTCGTCCTCCATCGCATTGGAAATCGTCTGCCGCGCGCGGATGATCTGATCGAGCCCGCGCCACGACAGCACGGCGAGGACCGCGAGGATCGCAATAGCGATCATCAGCTCGATCAGCGTGAAGCCGCGCGTGCGGCGCCGCGCCGCGTGGGGGGCATCGGAGCCGAAGACACGCAAGGGGCGGCGCTCAGAGCGCACGGTTCGTCTCATTGGCGACCACCGTGACGAGTTGCGCGAGGATGCCCTGCTGGCCCGGCAGCGTGACCGAGACTTCCACGCGACGGAACACGGGGTTCGGCGTCGCGGTGACGCGTTCGGTGCAGGTGAACGCAAAATTGCCTTGCGGGCACTCGAACGACTGGGCACCGATCTCGGGCCAGTCGTGCGAGAGGCGCAGCTTCGCGAGCGCGTTGTCGGCACTCCAGCCTGCCAGCAGGCGGCGGTGCAGTTCGGCCTCGTCGCTCGCAAGCATGCCGACGGCGCGCAACGCGGCGGCCAGCGCGACGGCGATGATCGCTAGCGCAACGAGCACTTCGATCATCGTGAACCCGGAGCCCGCGCGCGTCGTGGCCGGCAAGCGGCGGCGCCGCGGCTTGGCCACGCTGCGGGGAAGGATGCGCGAGGTCATCAACGAACCTCGTAGCGGCCGTTGCCGGTGCCGACGATCGTCGCACGGCCGACGGCCGAATAGAGCGTGACCGTCACCGCCTGCCCGATGCTCTCCACGCCGAATACGACGCGCTCTGGCCGCTCGTCGCTGCCCGGATAGTCGATCGAGACGTCGGTGACGCCGCCTTCCCATTTGCGCTCGCGCAGCAGATCGTCGCGCAACAACACGCGCCAGCCCTCGTCGGTTCGGATATCGAAGCGATACCCGCCCGCAACAGGCTGCCATGCAATGGGACGCGCGCGCACCTGCGCTTCATCGGATGCCGATTCGAACAAGAGCGCGAGGCGCT
>CBJMQH010000606.1:0-3125 GCA_966431825.1 uncultured Trinickia sp. | reverse complement strand
GCCAATCGCGCTGGTTGTAGGTGTTGCGTGCGTCTGTTGAGGCTCAGGAAGCCGTCGATACTTCGGATGCGGCGCGAATGCCGACTCAAATGCCGACTCAAATGCCGACTCAAACGCCAAGCAGATCGTGCAGCACGGGCATCTTGCTTTCCAGATCGCCGGCCACGAAATGCTCGACGATACGACCGTGCTCCATCACGTAGAAGCGGTCGGCAAGCGGCGCAGCGAAGCGGAAATTCTGCTCGACCATGACGATCGTGTAGCCGCGCGACTTCAGCATGAGGATCATCCGCGCGAGCGCCTGGACGATCACGGGTGCAAGCCCTTCGGAGATTTCATCGAGCAGCAGCAGGTTGGCCCCCGTGCGCAGAATGCGCGCCACCGCGAGCATCTGCTGCTCGCCGCCGGAGAGCCGCGTGCCCTGGCTCGCGCGGCGCTCCTTCAGGTTCGGGAACATCGAGTAGATCTCTTCGAGCGACATCGCGTCTTTCGCGGCACCGACCATCGGCGGCAGAATCAGATTCTCTTCGCACGACAGGCTCGAAAAAATGCCGCGCTCCTCGGGGCAGTAACCTACGCCGCAGTGAGCGATCTTGTGAGTCGAGAGGCCGATCGTCTCGCGCTCGCCGATCTTGATCGAGCCCGTGCGACGCCCCGTCAGGCCCATGATGGCGCGCAGCGTCGTCGTGCGGCCCGCGCCGTTGCGCCCGAGCAGCGTCACGACCTCGCCGCGGTGCACGGTCAGATCGACGCCGTGCAGGATGTGCGATTCGCCGTACCAGGCCTGCAGCCCCGCGATCGCCATCGCGACAGGGCGGCTCGCATCGGGGGCCGCCACGCCCGCCTCGACGTTTTCTTGCGCGGTCTGATTCATCAATGCGCCCCCGTCAGCGTCGCTTCGGTGCTGCCCATATAGGCCTCGATGACGAGCGGATTCTTCGACACTTCCGCGTAGCTGCCTTCGGCCAATACCTCACCGCGTTGAAGGACCGTGATCGTGTCCGAGATGCCGGCAATGACATTCATGTTGTGTTCGACCATGAGGATCGTGCGCCCGGCCGATACCTTCTTGATCAACGCCGTCACGCGATCGACATCTTCGTGCCCCATGCCTTGCGTCGGCTCGTCGAGCAACATGAGCTCGGGCTCCATCGCAAGCGTCGTGGCGATTTCGAGCGCCCGCTTGCGGCCGTAGGAAAGTTCGACGGTGCGCGTATCGGCGAAGTCGGTCAGTCCGACCTGCTCGAGCAGATCGAGCGCCTGTCCATCGAGCGTCTTCAGCGTGCGTTCGCTGCGCCAGAAATGGAACGACGTGCCGAGCGCGCGCTGCAGCCCGATGCGCACGTTTTGCAGGACGGTGAGATGCGGAAACACCGCAGAGATCTGGAACGAGCGGATGATGCCGCGCCGTGCGATCTGCGCGGGTCGCTCGCGTGTGATGTCCACATTGTTGAAGACGATCTGGCCCGTGCTCGGCTCGAGAAACTTCGTGAGCAGGTTGAAGCAAGTGGTCTTGCCCGCGCCGTTCGGGCCGATCAGCGCATGGATCGAGCCCCGACGCACGCGCAGATTCACGCCGTTGACGGCCGTGAAACCTTTGAATTCCTTGGTCAGCCCGCGCGTTTCTAGAATCGTGTCGCCGAGAATCATGTCCCCTTCCATGCGAAGTCAGGCGAAGCACTGCTTGTCCGCGCACCCGATCGGTTACTGGGCACGCCGCGTTCGTACGGTGCGCCTTCAGGTGATCAAGGCGCCCGTCTTATGGCATGGTGCATCAACGCGGGGAGGTCCGCCCCGCCCCATGCGGCATCGCGCATTGTCTCCCCAATGATGCAGCGCATTCATTGGGATTTGCACTAGTGCTTAAAAGTGGGGAGTGCCACGGGGCCAGGGCAATCACGATTTGGGGAAAAATCGCACCATCGCCGCACCGCGGCCGTCACGGCACCGCGACCGCCGGCTGCGCGGCTTGCCCCACCTGCGTCGTGGTCAAACGTGCGCGACGCTCGGCGAGGATCATATCGGCTGCGCGCTCGGCGATCATGAGGGTCGGGGAGTTCGTGTTACCGGACGTGATCGTCGGCATGACCGACGCATCGACGACCCGCAGACCGTCGATCCCGAGCACGCGCAAGCGCGCGTCGACAACTGCGCCGGGATCGTTCGTCGTGCCCATGCGGCAGGTACCGACGGGATGGAAGATCGTCGTACCGATCGCCCCGGCTGCACATGCGAGTTCTTCTTCGGTCTGAAACTGCGCGCCGGGCAGGATCTCCTGCGGCGCGTATCGCGCAAGCGCCGGCGCGGCTACGATGCGGCGTGTGAGTCTCAGCGCATCCGCAGCGACCTGCCGGTCATAGTCCGTCGACAGATAGTTCGGCGCGATGAGCGGCGGTGCGAGCGGATCAGGCGACGCGATATGAATGCTGCCGCGCGAAGTCGGCCGCAAGTGGCAGGCCGACGCCGTAAACGCATTGAAGCGATGCAGCGGTTCGCCGAAGCGGTCGAGCGAGAGCGGCTGCACGTGGTATTCGATGTCGGGCCGCGTGATGGAAAGATCGTGAGGCGCCGATTTAGCGAACGCGCCGAGCTGCGAGGGCGCCATCGACATCGGCCCGCTACGCCACAACGCGTATTGCAGCCCGATGAAAAGCTTTCCCCACCAATGCGCGCTCATCGTGTTGAGCGTACGCACGCCCTGTACGCGGTAGGCCATGCGCAGCTGCAAGTGATCCTGCAGGTTCTCGCCGACGCCGCGCAAGTCCGCAACGACGCCGATCCCGATCCGCGCGAGCCGCGCCGCGTTGCCGATGCCCGAGAGTTCGAGCAGTTGCGGCGAGTTGACCGCACCGGCCGACACCAGGACCTCGCCGCGCGCGCGAACCTGGCGCTCGA
This sequence comes from uncultured Trinickia sp., assembly GCA_966431825.1. Lineage (GTDB taxonomy): Bacteria > Pseudomonadota > Gammaproteobacteria > Burkholderiales > Burkholderiaceae > Trinickia. The sequence goes on along the minus strand of CBJMQH010000606.1, from coordinate 230 downwards.
GCCCCTCGCGTCGATACACGACGCCCGTACAACGCCGGGCGTCGAACGTGAGCCGTTCGACCTGCACACCGGTCAAGACCGTCAGATTCGGTCGTGCGAGCGCCGGCCGCAGGAAGGCCTTCGATGCGTTCCAGCGTATGCCGCGCTTCTGATTGACTTCGAAGTACCCGACACCGGTATTGTCGCCACGGTTGAAGTCGTCGGTGGCGGGAATGCCGCTTTGTTGCGCC
>CBJMQH010000605.1:0-3127 GCA_966431825.1 uncultured Trinickia sp. | reverse complement strand
TGCGCTCAGTTGATCGAGCGACACGGCCCCGGCCGTGCGCGGAATGGCATAGATCGAGCCATCGAACCTGACCAGGTTGCAGCCGAAGAAGTCGGCTTCGACCGTGACGGGAATCCGGTCTTCGTCGACCGACGAATAGCTGACCGGGCGGCCCAGCAGAACCGCACGATGGGCCGGCAAGCCAATCGACCCGTCGGCCGGGTAGCCGAGCTCGGCGAGCAAGTCCGCATTGTCCGCGCACCATGAGGCAATCATTGGTGAGGACAACTGAGTTCGGTAAGCGCCGATCCGTCCGGCATGAAACGTGGCCGAGGCAGGATTGAAGACGCCCGCCGCAATCGTATCGACATCGCCCGGCGCCTGCAGCTTCAGTTGAATGGACCAGATCAAATCGCGCTGATCGGCAGCGCTCGCACCGCCCTGCTCGCCGATCAACTGCTCGAACGACAGTGCAATCACGTTGGGAAACCGCAGCCACGGCAGGAAGCCCCCAATCCGCTCCCGCAACGAGCCTAGTAGCCAATTGTCATTGCACAACTGTGCGACGCGCGTGTCGAAACCGTCTGGACTCAACCAACCGGCGAATGCCGTTTTGCCGTCGCGATGATAGTAATGAGCCTCGGAGACGAGAATGTCCAGTGGATGGCGGTACATGAACAGCGTCGGCGAACGCATGAAGCGATGGTGGCGGTTGCCGAAAGGCGAACGCCTGACCGTGTCGACAAAAAAGTCGCGCGCAACCGTATGCGAATTGCTGTACTCCAGGCAGTACCACGTTTTGCCCGCGGGAAACTCGGGGCATTCGACACCGGCCGCATAGCCGAGCGCATTGGCCAGTTCGTAAAGCAGGTGGGTGCCGGCCTTCGGCACCGAGACCAGAAACAGCGGCTTGCGCGAGCAATGCCAGTCGGTGATCGGCGCGATCACCACGACGTCGTCGAGCGCGAGGCACGATAGCAGCCGGTCGCCGAGCTTCTCGCCGTCCGTTTCGCCGAACACGACTGCCTTCGTACCGGGCCCGTCACCGATGCCCGTTACGTCCAGCTGGCGCGACACTGCGATTCCGCGCTCCTCGGCTGCGCGCTCCAGCAGCGCCTGCCATTGCGGCTCGCCCACCGCGTGGATCGAACGCACCCCCTCGGCCCACAATGCCTCGAGCCGATCGCAGAACGATTCGACATGGGGTTCGACAAACTCGAGACGCCGCGTGCTCCTCATGTGGCTGCCACCTTCGTGAGTAGATCCGACAGACTCGACGCCACGCGCACGCCGGGCAGGGTCGATGCATCCTGACCATGAAAGTCGACCGGCCCGAGTGCCTGCGGCAACGCGTAGTAGCGCCGATCGAACTCCACGATATTCGTTGTGCCGACGCTTTGCATCAGGACAGGTTCGGGGCGTCGCGCGTACACCGGTGCAGCGTCGATCGACGTGGGCGCGCACTCTCGCTCGAGCGCCGCGAGCATCGCCCGGCGCCAATCCTCAAGCTCGCTTGCGTCGGCTATCAACGGCGCAACGATCGTCGCCATGGTGTCGATCACATCGTGCGGCCTGCCGGCCGCGCGATCTGCGCCGCCGTCGAGCCAGACAGCCAGCGCGCGATTGACGACCGCGCATGCTTGCTCCGCGACCTCCCAAACAGCCATGACCAGCGCCTCGTCCGTGCACGAAGAACGCTCGATCTGCGTATGCTCGCGCCAACCGTAGCGTTTGAAGTCGAAGCGATTCCAATCGAGGTTGGACTTGTTGAACGCATAGCCGAACAGGTCTTCGTCCTCGTACTCGCGCAGCACGACACCGGCCTCGATGGCATCGGCGAGCTTTTGTTGAAAGGGCGTGTAGACTGCCTCATCGAGTGCTTCGAGCGGTCCATAACCGTACTGCGCCGCGAGTGCGTCGAGGCCATAGTCGCGGATCATGCCGAGATGTGCATTGGTCAACCAATGCCGCCAGCCGCCGACAATACCGTGACCACGCCGATAGTTATGCTTGTGCGCGCCGGTCAGGTTGACGTGATCGAGGCGCCGCCAGATTTCAGCCGCCTCCCCGGCAGGCAACGCGACACCCATCGCCTCTGCGATGTCGCCGATCGTCTCGACCGGGTGCTGGATCAAGTCCTCCCATCGCATGACGTGATAACGTTCAGCGCAGCCGGAGAACGCTTCGAGGTACGCCCTGAAAGGGCCCAACAATGCCTCGAAAAAATTCAGATCGGAGAGCTTGTACAGCGCGAGCTGCTGGCGTATCGAATCGTCATCGTAGTCCGGCGGCAGAAAGCGCTGAATGTATTCGCTCGCCAGCGCGTTGATCGAAAAACAGGCGGAAGCGAGCGCGCCCGCGGGATTTCTGATCGACGCGAACAGTCGGTAGTCCTCATAGGCCGGATGCGCAGACCAATTTTCAGGACCGACATGCGAGTGGACGATATCGTAATAGTCGAGTACCTCACGCGGATGCGACGTGATGAGCGTGAAGTCCCCCTTGCCGCGGATACCGATGTATTTCCTGAAACAGGCGGTCTCTCCTCTACCGTCCTTGAGCCATTTCGGCCCGCCCACCATCAGGCGGAAATTGTCGTTGTAGAGCAGATCGCCCGTCAGCGCGCGCTCATCGAACACCGCGTCGATCCGTCTCGAAATCTGGCGGCCCACCGTGTCGCAGAACACTTTGAGCACCTGTCGCTCGCGCTCGCCGGAATAGGCGTACCGCCGGATCTGTGCAATGACGCTGATCAGCAGCGTGAATCCCGTGCGCGGGTATCCGACCACCAGTGGCGGCGAGGCGTTCATGCGGCACCTGCGAGAGAAGGTAGCGGTTCGATCACCTCGTGGCGCACGTTGAGATCGACGAAGCCGACGATGGAAGGCGTTTCGGCGATCTTGAGCCGCGCGACGGAGCGACGCACATCGACGAAGGTACTCTCGCCGTCGCCTTGTCGATCGCAGCCGAGATTCAGAAAGTAGTCGCCGCCGGCCAAGTGTGCAGTAAAGCGAAACTTGACGAGCAGGCATTGTCCGGCCTGCGCACGCAGCAGCGGCGCACCCATCATCGCGAGGTTCGTCCCGAATACGTAGGTGCCGTCGACCGTCACGACGGCGAACCCGACCGATACGTTGTCGAGCGCCTC
>CBJMQH010000604.1:0-3129 GCA_966431825.1 uncultured Trinickia sp. | reverse complement strand
CGAGCGCCCTCGCCTGCTGGTTGACGGAGTAACCGAGCACCTCGACGGCACGCATCAGCTGCAGGAAATTAGCGCGCACGCCCGGACCGTAGACGAGCGGCGGGCGAACGATGACGATTTCAAGGCCCGTTTCGCGGCCGAACGCCGTCAAGGCCTGTTCGGCCTCGCGCTTCGATTGGCCGTAGGCATCCTGCGGTTCAGCGGGGTCGCTTTCGCGAAGCGGACGGCCGTGATCGATTTCGGCCGCGGCCTTCACGCTGCTCACGAAGACCATGCGGCGCACACCCTGTGCGTGCGCCGCCCGCGCCACGCGCATCGTGGCCTCGACGTTAGCGGCGCGGAATGCCGCGAGCGGATCGCTTGCGGTGTCGTGCATGACGTGCACACGGGCGGCGAGATGAACAATGCAATCGATCTGCGGCCCGCCGGGCCATGCGCCCTGTTCGATTGCCTCGAAGGCATCGCCGGGGACAAGCCACGTCTCGACACCTTGTGCGCAAGCACCCGGTCTCCGCACGAGGCCGATTGTCTCGTGGCCGGCTTTCAGAAGGACCGAGCAGAGCGCTTGACCAACGAAGCCGCTTGCTCCGGTGACGAGGATGCGGCTCATAGCAGCTTCCAGCCGAAGCGGTTATAGAAGCGGAACGCCGATGCGACGAACATCTTGATGTGAACCCAGCCCTTGCGGGCCGCGCCGCCGCCGTGGTGCAGCACACGCACGGCCGGCACGTAGGCGACTCGCGCGAGCTTATGAGTGCGCAGGCTCAGGTCGTAGTCCTCGAAATAGAGGAAATAGCGCGGGTCGAAGCCCGACAACCGTTGCAGCAGGTCCGTGCGAAACAGCATGAAGCAACCGCTGACGATGGGCGGATCGAAGACGACGTCTCGATCGTTGATGGCATCGCGCATTTCGTAGGTGGCGAGCCGCTTGTCGAAATGGCGGCGTACCGCCTCGGGTAGAAAGCCGCGCACGAACAGATCGACGAGCGCGGGGTAGCGGCGGCAGAGGAACTGTTGCTGCCGCCCGTCGTCGGCGATGTAAGGCGTCAGGAGTCCGACCTGGGCATTGCCGTCAAAAAATGCGAGCGCATTGACGAGCGCGTCGCGGTCCATATCGATGTCGGGATTCAGGATCAGATGGTAGCGGCTGTGGGCGCGCGCGATGGCCAGATTGTGGCCACGGCCGAAGCCGACGTTACCGTGTCCCGAAAGCGTCGTGACAGCGACGTTGCGCGCGCGCATGGCATCGAGGTGCACGGAGAGGTCCGGCAGACCACCATTGTCGACGAGGTACAGATGCGCCGATCCCGCGCCGCCGCGCGATGCGCGGAAGGTGGACCATGCTTCGTCGAAACTGTCGAGCGTACGGGCGAGCAACTCACGATCCGGGCTGTAGACGACGAGCGAAACCGACAGGTCATCGATTTCAGGAGTTACGCCTGTAGCTTTCATTCCAATGCCTGATAGGGGCCCTTTTTTTGATCTGGGCAGCTGCCTTGAGCGGGCCTTTCCGGTTAGAACCGCGACCACGGCCGGCGGTCAAGCCGGCGCGGTGAGATCGGCGGTGCAAAGCGACGACATTGTACCGAACTGGCGAGGCGGGACCGTTGCGTGGGCGCCTCGCGTGGGTAGCTGTCAGTGTTTGAACAAGAGCGGCGCCAGAGGGCGCGCGACAGCATCGGCGCCTTGCGGGGTCAGGTGCGAATCATCGAACATGGCGATGCTGCCGCGTCCCGCACCGGCGCGCGTGAGGCAACCCGACGCCTCGCACATCGCATCGAACGCCGACACGTATTCGATTCCGAGCCGTGTCGCGACTGCACGCCCTTCACGATCGAGTTCACCCGACTGCGTATCCAGACCGAAACGCGTGTGAGCGGGAAGCTCCTGGTGATTCTTTCGCCAATACAGCCAGTACAGTTTCGGTAGACCGCTCTGCCACGTCGCCACTTGGCCGATGAGTACGATACGCGGCACGCCGGCCCCGCGCAGCGCCTGCACCGTCTTTGCCAACGTTTGAAGCCGTTCGGTCGTCCAGTTCGCCGTCAGCAGTACGACCTGCGGCTTTGCTTGCACCACGGCATCCAGGGCCAATTGGCTGATCCGTGTACATCGATCGGTTGCGGGGCCATCCAGTACCGGCGGGCATCCCGATGCACTGAACTGAGCAAGTCGCACCGGGTAGGCACTGCTTGCGCTGCGGATTCCCGGGTAGAGTGCGGCGGCCCGGGAGTCTCCCCAGAGCGCGACGAGCGGCTGCTTGCCTGCATCCACACACGTGCTCGCGAATGTGCTGTCTGCGCCCTCCAAGTAGCAGGTGCCTCGGCGCCAGATGTTATCGCGATCGAAGTGAGCGCCGTCGACGAAGCCCGAAACGATCTTCGACATGCGGAATTCGAGGCCATCGCGATGGTAGGTGTCGTAGCCGATCGCGCCTAACAGCAGCACCAAAAACGCGAGGCCGCTCACCGCGAGTGTGGTGCGCTTCGTGCGACGAATCGGAGATTCGACGTAGCGGTAGGTGAGCCACGCCAGCGGGAAGCAGATGCCGATGGCGAGGGTCTTCCACACCCAACCTGGATCGCTGTTGTTCAGCAGCCGCCCGAACGAGAGGAGTGGCCAGTGGTAGAGATAGAGCGGATAGCTCATCAGACCGATCGCCACGAGCCACCGGCCAGCAAGGATCTGCGAGGCCGCATTGGTGCTTCGCCCGGCGTCGATGATCAAGCAAGTCGCGAGTGCGGGAATCAGCGCCCACCATCCTGGAAATGCCAAAGCGTTGGTGAGACAGAGGAACGATGCAGCAATGGCAGCCGCGCCCAAAGTCGCCTTAGCGAGTGCGATGCGGGGTGCGCCGGTTATACGGTGAGTGCGCAAGTGCCAGAGAGCGAGCAATGCGCCGAACAGCGGTTCCCAGGCGCGGGTAAGCGGCAAATAGAAGGCCGAAACTGCGTCGGAATGCACGATGAGGGCATTCGCAACGAACGACAGGATGCAGCACCCTGCAAGCCAAGCGACGACGGGAGAACGCAACCTGTTGGCACCCAGAATCATGAACGTGAGAAGCAGATAAACCTGTTCTTCCACGCCGAGAGACCAGAGGTGCAAGAGCGGCTTTTGCGCGGCGGC
>CBJMQH010000603.1:0-3131 GCA_966431825.1 uncultured Trinickia sp. | reverse complement strand
AGGCATGAAGGGCATGCAGGAGTTCGTCTCGGATCCGACGAAACTCGATGCGATCCTCGCCCGTCTCGAGGAGACGCGCAAGCGCATCTATCACAAGTAACGCTCGTTCGCCGCCGCTCTTCGGCGGCAAAAGAGGAGGGTCGACGTGTCGCAATTCATCTCGGGTCCGCAAGCGCCCAATGTTCAGGAGCCCGACGGCAGTGTGCGGCCGGCTGCGTCCGGAGCGTCCGCCACGCCGGGCCGGGCGACGGCGGGGCAGCGGGGCGGCGCGCGAGAAGGCGCCGGGCGGCGCACCTCTTCCCTTGCCAGGCGGCAGCGGCGCGCCGCCTGGCTTTTCCTTGCACCCGCCTGCGCCATGGTGGCCGTCTACGTGGTCTGGCCGATTCTCTCGACGCTCTGGCTGAGCCTGTACAGTTGGGATGGCATGAGCGAGCGCACGTTCGTCGGTCTTGCGAACTATGTCGAGCTCATGCATGCGCCCACGTTCTACACGGCGCTCAAGAACAACATCATTTGGCTCGCGATGTTCCTGCTCGCGCCGCCGATGGGGCTCGCGCTCGCCCTCTATCTGAATCAGGCCGTCGCCGGCATCCGGCTCGTGAAGTCGCTGTTCTTCGCGCCGTTCGTGCTGTCGGGGGTGGTCGTCGGTCTCGTGTTTTCGTGGTTTTACGACCCGACGTTCGGGCTGCTCGCGCTGCTGCTGGGGCACGGTGTACCGGTCCTCGGCGACGCGCGCTATGCGACGTTCGGCATCGTCTTCGCAGCGCTGTGGCCGCAAACGGCCTATTGCATGATCCTTTACCTGACCGGGCTCACGGCGCTAAGCAGCGAACAGATCGAGGCGGCGCGCATGGAAGGCGCGCGCGGGTGGACGATGCTCTGGCATGTCGTGTTGCCGCAGCTTCGCCCTGCCACGTTCATGGCGATCGTCGTGACGATCATCGGTGCGCTGCGCAGCTTCGACCTGATCTCGGTGATGACGGGCGGCGGCCCGTTCGAAAGCTCGACGGTGCTTGCCTATTACATGTACGACCAGGCGATCAAGTACTACCGCCTCGGCTACTCGGCGGCGATTGCAGCCGTCCTGTTCGCCATCATGCTCGTTTATATCGTCTGGCATCTGCGCCGCATGCTGCGGGCAGAGCGCTAACCCTGAGCGTGCCCGAGACCGTAAGGAGTTCATATGTTTCCGACGCCGATCGCTCGCTGGAAGCCGCTCAATCGCGGCTTGTACCGGCTCTCGCTGCCGTTCGCACTCGTTCTCTGGCTGCTGCCGATGATCGCAGTGCTCGTCACGTCGGTCCGTTCGACGGAAGAGCTCAGTGAAGGCAATTACTGGGGCTGGCCCAAGCACGTCACGCTGATTGCGAACTATCGCGAGGCGCTCACGACCTCGCCGATGCTTCACTACTTCTGGAACAGCGTGTTGATCACGGTTCCGTCCGTGATCGGTGCCATCGCGCTGGCCTCGATGGCCGGGTTCGCGCTCGCGGTCTATCGGTTCCGCGGCGATACGGGGCTTTTCGCCACCTTTGTCGCGGGCAACTTCGTGCCCGTGCAGGTGCTGATGATCCCCGTGCGCGACCTCTCGCTCGCGCTGGGTCTCTACAACACTGTGCAGGCGCTGATTCTCTTTCACGTGGCCTTTCAAACGGGCTTTTGCACGCTGTTTCTGCGCAACTTCATCAAGCAGTTGCCGTTCGAGTTGATCGAAGCTGCACGCATCGAAGGGGCGGGCGAATGGACCGTCTTCTTTCGCATCGTGCTGCCGCTGATCCGGCCGGCGCTTGCGGCATTGGCGATCCTCGTCTTCACGTTCGTCTGGAACGACTACTTCTGGGCGCTGTGCCTGACGCAAGGCGACGATGCGGCGCCGCTGACGGTAGGTGTCGCGGCCCTGCGCGGTCAGTGGACGACGGCGTGGAATCTCGTGTCGGCCGGATCGGTGCTCGCGGCGCTGCCTTCGGTGGCGATGTTCTTCGCCATGCAGAAGCACTTCGTGGCCGGGCTCACGTTCGGCGCGACGAAGGGGTAGGGCGCGCCCCGCGCGCGAGGTGCGTTCTCGTTGGAGTCAAGTTGGGTAGAATCGCGCTCTTTCGCACGATAACAACGAGAATCCCACGCATGAGAGTACGCGCGCTTGTGACGGCCGCCGCGCTCGTAGGCTGTACGAGCGCATGGGCCAACGACGGCATTGCCGGCCTCGATACGGGCAATCTGACGCTCGGCCACACCGATAAGGTGGCCATGGCGCGCGAAGTCCTCGAGATGTGGCCGGACAAGATCACGGTCGACTACGACTTCGTCAACGAGAGCGATCACGATGTGCGCGAGACGCTTGTCTTCCCGCTGCCGCGCTACGGCAATGCGACGCATGTCGCCGGTGACGGTTACTACGGCGGCCAGCCGCGCGGTTTCAAGATTCTCGTCGATGGCGAACCCAAGTCGTTTTCAACGCGCGTCGTGGCCTATTACAAGGGCCGCGACATCACGGCCGAACTGCATGCCCTGGGTTTGACGGACCGGCAGATCGCGCTCTTTCCCGGGCCCGGTGCACCGTTCAGCGAGACGGCCAAGCCGTTCACCGCGGCACAGACGAAGGCGCTTTCGCGGCGCGGATGGCTGGAGGACGAGTCGGCCGATGGCCCGACGCCCGGCTGGGAAGTTTCGGTCAATTACCTCTGGTATCTGACGTTTCCTGCCGGCAAGCACGTGCACGTGCATCACACGTACCGGCCGTTTCCGACGATCGGTATCGCGACGAGCATGATGCGCGCGGCCGAGCTGCGCGAACAGGCCTGTGCGGACACGGCGACGCTGGCTGCATGGAAGAAGGTGTCGCAGCCGCTGCAGGACGGCTATCGGCAGACGAACGGCCGCTTCGTCGGCTATGTCCTGAAGACGGGCAATACTTGGAAGGATGGCATTCGCGACTTCACGCTGCGTCTGCATCGGCTCTCGCCGACCGGCCTCGTCTCGACCTGCTTCGATGCGCCGGTCGCCGATCCCGATCCGCTCACGCGCGAATACCATCTGATGGACTTTCATCCGGCCACGGACTTGTCGGTCTACTTCGGCAATCTGCCCGATGCGCCGGCTCCGTCGGAGAAGGTGATTGCGCCTGTTGTATC
>CBJMQH010000602.1:0-3136 GCA_966431825.1 uncultured Trinickia sp. | reverse complement strand
GTCGTGATGATGCGGATCTTCTTGTTGACCGGCACGACGAGCGGGTTGTCGACTTCCTGCAGGTAGGTGTCGCTGATCGGCTGCTTGCCGTTCACTTCGTCGCGCGGCGTCGTGAGCGTCGAGAAGAAGCTGATGCCTTCGCCCGGCCCCTTCACGTAGTCGTACGCCCACTTCCACTGGTAGCCGGTGACCTTCACGGTCAGGTCGGCGTTGCTCGTGTCCTTCATCGCGACGACCGTCTTCGTTGCGGGCAGCGCCATCAGCACGACGATGACGAACGGCACGATCGTCCAGATGATTTCGACGGTCGTGCTTTCGTGGAAGTTGGCCGCCTTGTGCCCCTTCGATTTGCGGTGCGCGAAGATCGAATAGAACATGACCCCGAACACGCCGATGAAGATCACCGTGCACAGGATCAGCATCATCGTGTGGAGATGGTAGAGCTCCTCAGCGATCTTCGTCACGGGCGGCTGGAGATTGATCTCGTTGACGGCGGGGCCGCCCGGACTATCGCCGACTGCCAAGGCGGCGTGGGCGCCGAGCAACCCGCTGCACGCCAGCACGCCCATGAGGGCTCGCTTGATTGTTTTCATAGCTTCCTTACCCAAAATTTCCATTCAAAGCCTCGCCCCGCCCGCCGGGCCACCCGCGCTCAACCACCCCGCACGAGCGCGGCACGCAGCTCGTGCGCGAATTGCGCGCGCCGATGCTGCGCCAAGTGCCGCCCAACGACGACCGTCTGTCCGCGTGATACGAGCCTCACGACATCGCGTGCCGATGAACCCTGCTCGACCCGCACCCACCGCGGATTGAATTCGAACTGCGTCAACCGTTCCGCGCTCATTTGCTCGATCACAAGCCGACTCCGGAAAAGCCGGACCCGCTCGTAGTCGACCGCATGACGTGCATGCATCACAAACGCCACACCGACCGCCAGCAACTCGATCCCGGTAAATGGCAATACCAGCCAGGCACCGCGCACGACAAGCAACAGCGCGATCGCCAGCGAGACCAGCGCCAGCGACGCATAGAACAGCACGAATTGCTGCGGCGACACCGAGCAATTGCGCTTCATCAACCAGTCCGCGAGGATCGGCTCGCCGTCAGACGCACCGACCTGCTCCGAATCCGTCTGCTGCGTTGTCGCTTCCATCGCTTTTCATCGCAACGTCGCACGCAATGGACCGAGCGCGAGGCAGACCCTCGCGCCGCCTGCCGCAAGAGACGCACGACGAACGACGTGCCATGCCCGCATCTCGCGGCCCGCCGCCTTTGTGTTGTGGGGTTCCCCAGGCGACAAACTGACGCATTATAGGCGCGTTCAATGGCATCCACAAGCAAACGGCTATCGGCCTGCAAGCCAGACACGACAAGCGTTTGCGCGCTTTTCCGGGTTTTTTTTGCCCCCTTCCGGACGGCTGATTTCAGCCATGACGGAAGCCCGCTTTACGGCCGACGCTAAAGCAGACGCACGACGCGCGGCGAAACGGACGCGCGGGGTTCGGCAAGACCGACGCACCTCGTACGGCCCAGCATTTTCCCGCTTTCGGCCGCCGCTGCCCTCCCCCAAAACGCCCGCTGCGGCGATGCGTCGCATCGGCTGGGCCTGCGGTCCGGCAACGCCTCGCGGCTCACGGTTGGCGCCTTCGACCGATGTCCTCCAGTCGGACGATCCCATGCCCTTCCGGTGTCGTTCGCGGCACGGCCTTCCACGCGTGGCCGTAGATCACCTCGAACGTCAGCGCGATCGTGCCGTCGGCCTGCCGGCGCGCTTCCAACGCAGCGCACAGGGCATCGTGCAGCCGCCGCGAGGACCGCGTCGCCAGCCCGCCCGCCAGCACGTCGGTCTCATGGACGAACGGATAGGCACCCCAGCGGCGAACGTCGGCGAGCAGCGTATCGGCAGACCGGTATGTGATCGTCAGCGTCTCCTGGTCCATCACCGGGATCTCGAATCCGCTCTCGACGAGCATGTCGCCCAGATCGTGCATATCGACGAAATCGATCACGCGCGGGCGACGCGGCACGCCATGCGTCGCCTCGACTTGCGCATAAGCGCTGCGCAGCTCGCGCAGCGTATCCGGGCCGAGCGTGCTGAACATCAGGAGCCCGCCCACCTTCAAGACGCGCTGCCACTCGGGCAGCACGGCGTCGGGCTGCACGTGCCAGTGCAGCGCGAGGTTGGACCAGACGAGATCGAATGCGCCGGGCGCGAACGGTAGCGCCGCGAAGTCGGCCTGCACGAGGCGCGGGCCGCGCGTGCCGAGCGCCCGCGCGAGCGGGGCCGGCAGGAGCCGCCGCCAGCTGCCGTCGCCCGTGCTGGCGCCTGCTGCGGCGTGCGCGAGCATGGCGCCCGACAGATCGGCGCCGAACACGGGGGCTTCGGGGAAGCGTTCGCGCAACGCGGGCAGATCGTCGCCCCGGCCACACCCGGCATCGAGCACGGCGGACGGTGCGATCTTGATGTACTCGAGACGCTCGCGCATGCGTTGCGCAATCTCGCGCGGCAGGAAAGCCAATTCGCCGAACATCGCTGCACGGCGATCGAAAATGCGCCGCACGAGCCGCGGATCATTGGCCGGTCGGCCAGGCGTTGCGGGAGTTGGGGACATGACGGTCTACTGGCGAAGAGCCCGAAGTATACTCGCTCACCCGCGTGAGTCCAGCGAGGAGGGATGCATGAGCGCCCCCATTGGCAAACTGTCTGCGGCCGCGCGCTTTTTCGCATGGGCGCTACCGAGATATTGCGTACTCTGCGGGAGACCCTGCGACCGGGCAGATCATCCGTTCGGCGCCGAGCGATCGAGCCGTTCCCGTCGTTCGTGCGGCAAAATGTCGCAAGATCCGTTCTGCGCGGACTGCGACCTTGCATACTGGAACGAACCGCGGTTGCGCTGCCTGACCTGCGCCCTGCCGCTCAGCGCGGGTCATGGGTGCACGGCGACCGAACGGCAGTATCGATGTCCGGGCTGCATCGCCGCGCCGCCTGCGTTCGACGCGACGATCGTGCTGGCCGACTACCGGCCGCCGCTCGCCCGGCTGACGCTCGATTTGAAGTTCCGGTCGCGTCTGGCGCTGGCCGGCGCTCTCGCCGACCGGCTTGCCCGGGCAGCAGAAGATGCGCTAGCCGCTGACG
>CBJMQH010000601.1:0-3148 GCA_966431825.1 uncultured Trinickia sp. | reverse complement strand
AGCCGTTTTCGAGCGCGTCGATCGCGACCGAAACGAAGTCGCCCGCCTGCACTTCGACCTCACCCTGATCGTTCAGGAATTCCTCGATGGGAATGTAGGCTTCGGACTTGAGACCCGCGTTCACGACCACGAAGTTGTGGTCGACGCGCACGACTTCGGCGGAGATCACTTCGCCCGCGCGCATGTCTTGCTTGGTCAGCGACTCTTCGAACAGAGCCGCGAAAGATTCGGTATTCGGGTTGGAGGTTTGCAGGTCGGACATAAAAATCGAATTTGCATGACTTCGCGTTGCCGCTTCTCGTTCGTCCGACCGTTCATCCGACACACTCGCTAAGCGCCGGTGATGCGATCAGATACGGGAGGTGCGCTCTACCGACAACCCTTTTGACGGGCAAATCGGATGCACCACGGCCGAAAGGCGAATGCCATACGGGGTTAAGGGTTTAAACCAACACCACGCCGGCTGCATCGCCGTACGTGGCACCACTTGCTTCGGCGTAAGAACGTGACAACACGCGAGAACGTCAGCGCGCCTGATACCACTGCACCACCTGATCGACCGCCTGATCGATCGTCAAGGCCGAAGTATCGAGCAACTTCGCGTCCGCCGCTGGCTTGAGCGGCGCGGCTGCGCGGTTGCTGTCGCGCGCGTCGCGTTCGCGCAAATCCCGGAGCAAGTCATCCATATTAGCAGAAAAGCCTTTTTGGATCAATTGCTTATACCGCCGCGCCGCACGGGCCTCGGCACTCGCTGTCAGAAACACCTTCAAACCCGCGTCGGGAAAGATCACGGTACCCATGTCGCGGCCGTCCGCCACGAGTCCGGGCTCCTTGCGGAACGCCCGCTGCCGGGCGACGAGCGCCGCGCGCACGTCCTGGTGTACGGCGATGGCCGACGCCCGGTTGCCGATCGCTTCAGCCCGGATCTCGGCGGACACGTCGACGCCGTCGAGCTGAGCACAGCCCTCGCGAAACGTGATGTGCAGCTCGCCGACCAGCGTGGCGAGCCCGGCTGCGTCGTCCGCGGCCACGCCGTAGCGCAGGCTTGCGAGCGCGGCGAGCCGATAGAGCGCGCCGCTGTCGAGCAGGTGGAAGCCCAGATGGGCCGCCACGAGCGCGGCAACCGTGCCCTTGCCGGAGGCGGTCGGGCCATCGATGGCGATGACGGGCGTCTGATGGAAGGGGCGTGTCGGTTTCATCTAACGGAAAATGCGGTATTACGCGGACACGAGCGTCCGGAAGCGGTCGAAATAGTCCGGGAACGTCTTGCCGACGCACTTCGGGTCATTGATGCGGATCGGCACGCCTGCGAGCGAGACGAGCGAGAAGCACATCGCCATGCGGTGATCGTCATAGGTATCGATGGCCGCGTTCGGCGCAAGCTGCGCCGGCGGCGTGACGACGAGGTAGTCCTCGCCCTCTTCCACCGTGGCGCCGACCTTGCGCAGTTCGTTCGCCATGGCCGCGATGCGGTCTGTTTCCTTGACGCGCCAGCTGCCGATATTGCGCAGTGTCGTCGTACCGCGCGCCGACAACGCGGCGACTGCGATCGTCATGGCTGCATCGGGAATCAGATTGAAGTCCATGTCGATCGCTTCGAGCTGCCCGTGATCGTGGCCCGACCCGCGCACCTCGATCCAGTCGTCGCCCATCGTCACGTTCGCGCCCATACGCGTCAGCGCGTCGGCGAACGCCACATCGCCCTGGATGCTCGCGCGCCCCACGCCCTCCACGCGCACGGGGCCGCCTGCGAGCGCACCCGCGGCCAGGAAATACGACGCCGACGACGCATCGCCTTCCACCATGATCGTGCCGGGGGACTGGTAGCGCACGCCGGCCGGTACGCGAAAGCGTTGCCACTCCTCGCGCTCGACCACGACGCCGAAGCGCGCCATCAACTTCATCGTGATCTCGATGTACGGCTTCGAGATCAACTCGCCCTCCACTTCGACGATGATCTCGCCACTCGGCGTCTTCACGAGCGGCAGCGTCATCAACAGCGCGGTCAGGAACTGGCTCGACACGTCGCCGCGCACGACGATCGGCGCTTCGACGGCGATCTGCCCCGCACGGATACGCAGCGGCGGGTACCCTTCGTTCGCTTCGTAGTCGATCCGTGCGCCGATCTGGCGCAAGCCGTCGACGAGATCGCCGATCGGCCGCTCATGCATGCGCGGCACGCCGTGCACACGGTAGTCGCCGCCGTTGACGGCAAGCGCGGCCGTCAGCGGCCGCACGGCCGTCCCGGCATTGCCGAGGAACAGGTCGGCCGTCTTCGCCGTGAATGCGCCGCGGGTGCCGGAGACGACACATCGGTCGTCTTCTCGCGTGAGCCGCACGCCGAGCTTTTCGAGCGCGTCGAGCATGACACGCGTGTCGTCGGAGTCGAGCAGGTTCGTGATCGTCGTCTCGCCTTCTGCCAGTGCCGCCAGCAACAGAACGCGATTCGAGATGCTTTTCGAGCCGGGCAAACGAATCGTGCCCTGCGCCCGGGAATACGGTCCGAGATCGAGGTAATCCATGGAGTTTCCTGTTTATTTCGGTGCGATGTCGCCTTGCACGCGGGGCGCTTGCGGGCGCCCTCCGCGCTCCTGCCATTCGGTGCGCGCCTGCCGCGAGCGCGCGAACACGGACTCCAGCGTCGCGCCGTCGCCGGCGACGATCGCCGCGCGCAGCCGCGCGAGCACGGCCGTGTAGCGGTCCAGTTCGTCGACGAGCGCGACCCGGTTCGCAAGGCATACATCGCGCCACATTTCGGGGCTCGATGCGGCAATTCGCGTGAAATCGCGGAAACCGCCGGCAGCGAACGAGAACTTGAGCGCCGCATCGCTCTCGCCGAGGATCTGCTCGACGAGCGCAAACGAAAGCAGGTGTGGCAGATGGCTGACGGCGGCGAACACACCGTCGTGCTGCGCGCTCGTCATCGTGCTCACGAGCGCGCCGCATGCCTGCCACATCGCTTCGATGCGTGCGACGTCGGCGCTTCGGTTTTCGGGCAGCGGACACAGCACGACGTTGCGGCCCACATAAAGATCGGGCAATGCGGCCTCGACGCCGCTCGACTCGCGCCCGGCAATCGGATGGCCCGGCACGAAACGATCGATACGTTCGCAGAGGGCCGCGCGCGCTGCTGCGAACACGTCGGACT
>CBJMQH010000600.1:0-3150 GCA_966431825.1 uncultured Trinickia sp. | reverse complement strand
CGACATCAGCAGCTTGACCTTATGGTCGTAAAAGACATCGATCAGCCAGGTGAACCGGCGCGCTTCGGAGGCCATGCGCGGCGACATCTGCGGCACGTCGGCCAGAATGACCGTATGAAAGCGCGTTGCAAGCTCCAGGTAGTCGTTCTGCGACCGCGGACCGCCGCATAGCGTCGCGAAGTCGAACCACACCACGCCATCGGCACGCCGCAGCGCCTTCAGTTCGCGCTTCTCGATATGCAAAATCGGGCTTTCGTCGGGTACCGCCGCAAGCTGTGAGAATGCCTTGCGCAGCGCCCGGTCGGCCGTCGCACCGAGCGGCGTGTGATAGACCTCGACCTGAGCAAGCGTGCGGCGCCGGTAATCGACGCCGGCGTCCACATTGAGCACGTCGAGCTTGTCCTTGATCAGCGCGATCGCCGGCAGCATCCGGTCGCGGTGCAGACCGTCCGGATAGAGCGTGTCCGGTGCATAGTTCGACGTCATCACGAACTGCACGCCGTTGTTGAACAGCCGATCGAGCAACCGGTACAAGATCATCGCGTCGGCGATGTCGGACACGTGGAATTCGTCGAAACAGATGAGCCGGTAGCGCTTCGCGATGCGCCGGGCGAGTTCGTCGAGGGGATCGGCCTGCCCCTTCAGTTCCTCGAGCTCGCGGTGTACTTCGCGCATGAACTCGTGGAAGTGCAGCCGCGTCTTGCGCTGCACGGGCACCACAGCGTAGAAACTGTCCATCAGGAAGCTCTTGCCGCGGCCCACCCCGCCCCACATGTAGACGCCTCTCGGCAGCTCGGGCCGAACGATGAGCTTGCGCAGCGCGTTCGAGCGGCGGGCTTTGTAGGCCACCCATTCGCTATAGCACTGCTGGAGCCGGTCCACCGCCGCGCGCTGCGCTGCGTCGGGCTGATAGCCGCGCGACGAGAGTTCGTTCTCGTAATACTCGATGACGTTCATCGTGCAAATGCAAAAAAGACAAAGGCGGACGGGACCGCTCCCGCCCGCCTTTGTCGCGGCCTGAGGCTGGTCCGGCCAACGGATACGGCCGGCCTCCTGCCTTATTTGTTGATCGAGCGCTTGTCGACGGCCAGCGCCGCTTCACGCATCACTTCGGACAACGACGGATGCGGATGGCAGATGCGGCCGATGTCTTCCGACGCAGCCTTGAACTCCATCGCCACGACGGCCTCGGCGATCAGGTCCGACGCGTTTGCCGAGATCACGTGCACGCCCAGCAGCTCGTCCGTCTTCGCATCGGCGATCATCTTCACGAAGCCTTCGGGCTTCGCCACGCCCAGCGCGCGGCCGTTGATCGAGAACGGGAACTGACCCGTCTTGATCTCGCGGCCTTCGGCCTTCAGCTGCTGTTCCGTCTTGCCGACCCACGCGATTTCCGGTTCGGTGTAGATCACCCACGGAATGCAGTTGTAGTCGATGTGCGGCTTCTGACCGTCGATGACTTCGGCGACCATCACACCTTCGTCTTCCGCCTTGTGCGCGAGCATCGGACCGCGCACGACGTCGCCGATCGCGTAGACGTTCGGCAGGGCCGTACGGCAGTGGTCGTCCACGTCGACGAAGCCGCGCTCGTTCGCCGCAAGGCCGATCGCCTCGAGACCGAGGTTATCGGTGTTCGGCACGCGGCCGACCGACACGATCAGACGGTCGGCTTCGAGCGTCTGCGCGTTGCCGTCCTTGTCCGTGTAAGCGATCGAGACGCCCTTCGCATCGGCCTTCACTTCGCCGATCTTCACGCCGAGATGGATCGCGAGGCCTTGCTTCTTGAACAGCTTCGCGGCTTCCTTCGCGAGTGCTTCGTCGGCTGCACCGAGGAATTGCGGCAGTGCTTCGAGCACCGTCACCTCGGCACCGAGCCGGCGCCAGACCGAACCGAGTTCGAGGCCGATCACGCCTGCGCCGATCACGGCGAGCTTCTTCGGCACCGCGTCGAAGGCGAGCGCGCCTTCGTTGTCGGACACGATCTTGTTGTCGACGGGGATGTTCGGCAGGTGGCGTGCCTTCGAGCCCGTGGCGATGATCACGTTCTTCGCCGTGACGACCTCGCTCTCGCCCTCGCCGCTCACCTCGATCTGCACGCCCGAGTCGGACTTGCCGACGAACTTGCCGTGGCCCTTGAGCCACTCGATCTTGTTCTTCTTGAACAGGAACTCGATGCCGCCCGTCATCTTTTCGACGATGCCGTCCTTGCGGGCCATCATCTTGGCGATATCGAGGCTTACATCGCCGACGGTGATGCCATGCTCGGCGAGATGATGCGAGGTGTTTTCGTATTCTTCCGACGACGCGAGCAGCGCCTTCGAGGGGATACATCCCACGTTCAGGCAGGTACCGCCGAGCTTCAGCGCGCCGGCCGGGTTCTTCCACTTCTCGATGCACGCCACGCTCTTGCCGAGCTGCGCTGCACGAATCGCCGCGACGTAGCCGCCGGGGCCTGCGCCGATCACGACGACGTCAAATTCTTTGGACATGACTATCCTTTCGATGACGCACCGCTCACGCGGCCTCCTGGCCACGCGAGCGGTGCGATTTCAATCAGCAGTAGTACGGTTCGTTGATGCGCCGGATTACAGGTCGAGCAGCAGGCGCGCCGGATCTTCCAGCGCATCCTTCATGGCGACGAGCGACAGCACGGCTTCGCGGCCGTCGATGATCCGGTGGTCGTACGACAGCGCCAGATAGTTCATCGGGCGGATCACGATCTGGCCGTTTTCGACCACCGCGCGCTCCTTCGTGGCATGCACGCCGAGGATCGCCGACTGCGGCGGGTTGATGATCGGCGTCGACAGCATCGAACCGAACACACCGCCGTTCGAGATCGAGAACGTACCGCCCGTCATTTCCTCGATCGAGAGCTTGCCGTCCTTCGCCTTCTGACCGAATTCGGCGATCTTCTTCTCGATGTCGGCCAGGCTCATCTGGTCGGCATTGCGCAGGATCGGCACCACGAGGCCGCGCGGCGAGCCGACGGCGATACCGATGTCGAAGTAGCCGTGATAAACGATGTCGTTGCCGTCGATCGATGCGTTGACGAGCGGGAACTTCTTCAGCGCGTGGACAGCGGCCTTCACGAAGAACGACATGAAGCCGAGCTTCACGCCATGTTCTTTCTCGAACTTGTCCTTGTACTTG
>CBJMQH010000599.1:0-3154 GCA_966431825.1 uncultured Trinickia sp. | reverse complement strand
ATTGAACGTTCTCATCGCGGCGATAACCCCTGCCCGAGCCGCCACGGCTGCGAGGGGCGGGAAAGAAGCGCGGCTTGCCGGATCAGTCGCGGTCGCGGTGGTCGGCCTCGCCGAGTTTCCAATACCCCTGCGAGCGGACCGCATCGCGCGCGAACCCGCGCTCCTTGAGCAGATGATCGCGAATGTCGCGCACCATCGCCGCCTCGCCGGCGACCCAGACGCGATGGTCTGTCCTGTCCAGCGCAAGCTCGCGCACGAACGCGGCCATTTGCCCGCTCGTGCCGGGCACGTCGCGTCCCGAATGCAGCCAATGCGTGGTCAGCGACGCGCGGCTCTTGAGCGTCTGCTCCTCATGGGCGTTGCCGACCTCGACGATCGCGCGTGCGCTGACCGAGGCAGGCAGGCGGTGCAGGATCGACGCGAGCGCAGGCAGCGCGGGCGTATCGGCGATCAGCGGGAAGTGCAGGGCGTGTGCGTCGATTTCATAGCCGCCGCGCGGCCCCGCCACCTCGATCGTCTCGCCGAGCCGCGCGTGCACGGCCCATTTGGAAGCCGGCCCTTCCTCGCCGTGCAGCGCGAGGTCGATATCCATTCTGCCTGCGGTCGCATCGAAATCCCGCACCGTATAAGCGCGGCCGATCGTGCCTTCGCGCGGGCTCGGCACGAACATCTTGACCCACTGCGCAGGCAGCGCGATGTCCATCGTGCGCAGCCCTTCACCGATGACGGTGATGCGGCGCATGTGAGGTGTAACGTCGCGGATCTGCACGACTTCGACGGGGATGCGCGTGCGGCTCTTCAGGTTGAGGAACATAGGCGGATCTCTCAGGGGAAACGTTGCAATCGGTGCGGCTCACGCCGTCTTCTTCGGCATGCGCGCGAGCCAGACGATGGCAAGCGCGGCAAGAAACGCAAACGTGGAGAAGCGGAAGAAGTCGTTCAGCGACAACATATGCGCCTGAAGATCGAGCTGCCGGGCAATGACGCCCCACGCCTGATCGGTACCGAGGCCGCCGCGCTGTAGCGCGGCCACATGAGCGGCCGTCCGATCGTCGAGGCCGTTGAGCGTGCCGACCAGGTAGGTCTGGTGAAAGCGAGCCCGCTGATCCCAGAACGTCTGCGCCAGCGAGGCGATGAGACTGCCCGACATCATGCGGATGGCCGTCTGCAACCCCGACGCGGCCGCGATTTTTTCGGGCGGCACGCCGACGAGCGAGAGACTCACGAGCGGTGTCAGGAAAAAGCCGATACCGACGCCTTGGGCAAGGCAGAGCAGCGCGATGGTGCCGGCGTCGACGTTGGTCGTCATCGTCGAGCGCCACCACGATGCGGCTGCCCAGGCCAGGAATGCAAGGCTCGCGAACCAGCGCGCGTCGACTTTACGGACCCATTTGCCGAGGAACGGCGCGAGCAGCACGCCGAACACCCCCATCGGCGCCGTGACGAGACCGGCCCAGGTCGAGCTGTAGCCGAGGTTCGTCTGCAGCCAGAGCGGCACGAGCACGAGGGCGGCGAAGTAGAGGCCGAAGCCGGCCGCGACCGCGATCGTGCCGACTGCAAAGTTCCGATGCAGGAAGAGCCGCAGATCGATGATCGGATGCGGGTCGCCGAGTTCCCAGACCACGAGCACGACGAGCCCCAACACGGCCGCCGCCGCCGTCGCACAGATGAACGGCGACGAGAACCAGTCGAGCGTACGGCCACGGTCGAGCGTGACTTGCAGGCAGCCGATTCCGATCGCGATCAACAGCAGTCCGATGATATCGACGGGCAGCTTGACGGTCGGTGTGTCGCGGCCGCGCAGCAGTACGGAGACCGAGGTGATGACGAAGATGCCGACCGGCAGATTGACGAGGAAGATCCACGGCCAGCTGTATTGATCGGTGATCCACCCGCCGAGCATCGGCCCGACCACGGGGCCGGCCATGTTCGTCATCGCCCACATCGCCACGGCGAGCGCCTGCTTCTCGCGCGGAAAAACGGCCACGAGCAGCGCTTGCGACAGCGGCACGATGGGGCCAGCCACCGCGCCTTGCAGCACCCGTGCGGCAAGCAGCGTCTCGAACGTCGGCGCGAGGCCGCAGAGCATCGATGCGAGCGTGAATGCGGCGAGCGAGGAGACGAACAGCTTCACCTGCCCGAAGCGGCGGCCGAGCCAGCCCGTGAGCGGAATGCACACCGCGTTCGCGATCGCGAACGACGTGATGATCCATTCGCCTTCGTCCGAGCTCACGCCGACGTTGCCTGAAATGGTGGGCACCGAGACGTTCGCGATCGTGATATCGACGACGGCCATGAAGGAGGCAAGGCCGAGCGCCAAGGTTGCAAGAATCAGCGTCGGGCCTGAGAGCGGTGTGATCGGCGTTTTCGCGCCGCGTGCCGCGGGAGCGCCCCCCGCTCCCCCCGATGCGCCATCCTGAGCGCTGCCCGACATCCCGGTTTCCCCATGTTCGCGGCGATGATCTCGCGCACGCGCAGCTCTGCCTTCGCCTGTTGTGCTGCATAGATGGCCGCGGCGTCGTCGACTTGCGGCTTGCGTGCCGCTGCGGCGGCTGCATCGCAGCTGCCGGCATCCACCTCGACTTCAGCCGACATGCCGATGCGCAGCGGATGCGCACCGAGTTCCTGCGGATCGATCATGACGCGCACGGGAACGCGCTGCACGACCTTGATCCAGTTGCCGGTCGCATTCTGCGCGGGCAACAGGGCGAAGCTCGCGCCGGTGCCGGCCTCGACGTCGGCCACGGTACCGCGATACTTGATCGATTTGCCGTAGACATCGGCCGTGATCGTCGCCTTCTGGCCGGGGCACATGCCTTTGAGCTGCACCTCCTTGAAGTTCGCGTCGACCCAGAGATGGTCGAGCGGCACGACGGCCATCAGCCGGTCGCCCGACGCGACACGTCGGCCCAGTTACACGCGGCGCTGCGCGATCATCCCGGAGACCGGGGCAAGCACCACGCTGCGCGCGAGGGCGAGCTCGGCCGCGCGAACGCGTTGCGCCGCGGCGAGCACGGCCGGGTTCGAGTCGATCGTCGAGCCGTCGATCTGCGCATGGGCCTGCGCGAACTGCTGACGCGCCGCATCGAGCGCCGCATGCGCCGCACGAACGGCGACGTCCGCGTGCCGGACGTCTTCTCCCGTCACCGCCCCG
>CBJMQH010000598.1:0-3157 GCA_966431825.1 uncultured Trinickia sp. | reverse complement strand
ATGGTTCGCCTGGACATCCTTTATGTCCATGACATCGGCCGCATGACGCATGGCGACCGTCATGCCCACTATTGGGCTCAATTGACCGAGGGCGGCGGCTTCCGTGCGCTCGAGCAATTGCGCGAGAGCGGCGCGGTGCGCGCGATCGGCCTCGGCGTCAACGAGTGGGAGGTCGTGGTCGACGCGATGAACGAAACGCATCTCGACGTCGTCCTGCTCGCCGGCCGGTACACGTTGCTGGAGCAGGCCGCGCTCGAACCGCTGCTCGATGTCTGCGCACGCGGGAAGACGCGCATCGTTGCCGGCGGCGTATTCAATTCCGGCGTGCTTGCGGGTAACGGCAAGTTCAATTACGCCGATGCACCGGCTGAAGTTGTCGAGAAGGTGCGGCGCCTTTCCGATCTCTGCGCGCGCTTCGATGTCCCGCTGCCGGCTGCAGCACTGCAATTTCCGTTTGCCCATCCTGCCGTCGTCTCATGTGTGATCGGTGCGCGAAGCGTTGCGCAGCTGGAGCAAAACATGACTTGGCTCGAACGACCGATTCCCGCGCAATTCTGGCAATCGCTGCGCGAGGAAGGACTCGTTGCCGCAAACGCGCCTATCCCGGAGGGGACAGCATGACGCTGCGCATCGACTCGCACCAACACTATTGGCGGATCGGCGCACGAGCCGGGAGCTGGCCGCCGCCCGAGCTGGCGGCGATCTATCGTGACTTCGCACCGCTCGACCTCGATCCGGAACGGCGTGCCGCGCGCATCGACGGCACGGTGCTCGTGCAGTCGATGCCGACCGAAGACGACACGCGTTTCCTGCTCGACCTGGCGATGCAAACCGAAACGGTCCGCGCGGTCGTGGGCTGGGTGGATCTGAAGGCGGTCGACGCCGCCGCGAAAATCGCAGCGTTCGCGGCCTGTCCCAAAGCGCGCGGACTGCGCCCGATGCTGCAGGACCTGCCCGACGACGCCTGGATCGATGACCCGAAGCTTGACGCCGCGGTCGCGGCGATGATCGAACACGATCTGCGGTTCGACGCACTCGTGATGCCGCGTCACCTTCCGGCGCTGTACGCGTTCGCGACGCGTTATCCGGACCTCGCCATCGTCATCGATCACGGGGCGAAGCCCGATATCGCGGGCCAGGTCGTCGCGCCGTGGGATGCGCAGATGGCTCGGCTCGCGGCGCTGCCCAATGTGCACTGCAAGCTTTCGGGACTGTGGACCGAGGCCGGCACCGCCGACGATGTCGAGGTGCTCGCGGGGCGTGTGCGTCCGTACGTCCAGGCGATTGCCGAGCTGTTCGGCCCGGCGCGCTTGATGTGGGGTAGCGATTGGCCCGTTCTGCGCCTTGCCACGAACGGCGCGAGTTACGAGGCGTGGATGGCCGCATGCGAAGAGGACTGCATACGGTTCTTGGGCCGCTCCGCGCTTCCCGACATTTTCGGCGGCAACGCCTGCAAGTTCTATCGCATAGGCGAGGCCGCCGGCCACGCATGATTTGATACAAGAGGACAACGATATGCTTAGCGTGATCTGCGAATCACCTGGAGTGTTGCGCGCGCAGCATTCCGAACTGCCCGTGCGGGCACCCGGCGAGGTTTTGTTGCGTGTTTCCCGCGTCGGGATTTGCGGTACCGACCTGCACATCTTTACGGGTAATCAGCCGTACTTGCAATACCCGCGTGTCATGGGGCACGAGTTTTCCGCTGTTGTCGTCGAGGCCGAAGGCGATTCCGGATTTGCTGCAGGCGACGGTGTCTATGTCATGCCGTACCTGTCGTGCGGACGATGCATTGCGTGCCGGCAAGGCAAGACGAATTGCTGCGTGGATATCAAGGTGCTTGGCGTGCATCGCGACGGCGCGCTCACCGAATACCTGAGCGTGCCCGCGCAGTTCGTGCACAAGGCGGACGGCGTCACGCTCGATCAGGCTGCCATGCTCGAATTCCTGGCCATTGGCGCACACGCCGTGCGGCGCGCCGAAGTATCGGCCGGTCAGCGGGTGCTCGTGGTCGGTGCCGGGCCGATCGGTATGGCCGCAATGATTTTTGCCAAGCTGCGCGGCGCCAACGTGACGTGCCTCGATACGCGCATGGACCGGTTGACGTTTTGCAAGGCACAACTGAACGTCGATGCGGCCGTGGCCGTGGGGCCGAGCGATACCGAAGAGCTTGCATCGCTGACGAACAACGAGTTTTTCGATGTCGTGTTCGATGCGACCGGCAACATCGATGCGATGAACCGGGGGTTCGGCTTCATCGCGCACGGTGGCAAATACACGCTGATTTCGATCGTTCCGGGGCAGGTGACGTTCTCGGATCCCGAATTCCACAAGCGTGAAGCCACGTTGCTCGCAAGCCGCAATGCGACGACCGCCGATTTCGAAACCGTGCTCGAAGCGATGCGCACGGGCCGTATTCCCGACCAGGCGCTCAATACGCACCGCATGCGGCTTGCCGATGTACCCGACGCGTTTCCGCGTTTGCTCGAGACCGGGCAAACGGTGGTGAAAGCGCTGGTCGAGTGCTGAGCGAATGCCGACGAAACGTTCAGGACAGCCAGCATGAGCGAGCCCATTCTTCAGTTCGGAACCAGCCGGTTTTTGCTGGCTCACGTCGCGCTGTTCGTCTCTGAGGCGCTGCGGCGCGGCGATGCGATCGGCGGCATCGGCGTCGTGCAGACGACCGGCAATCCGGCGAGCCTCGCGCGCGTGGCCGCGCTATCGCAGGGCGGCGGGTACGAGGTGCGTATCCGGGGGCGGGAACGCGGTGAGGCCGTAGACCGCGTTGTCATCGGTGAGGCAATTCGCGCAGCATGGCATGCCGACCGCGACTGGGCGGCGGTTCGCCGCGCGGCGGTCGAATCCGTGCGCGTGATCGTGTCGAACACGGGTGACACGGGCTATCGGCTGGACGAGCGCGATTCGCCGGGGTTGCTCCAGGACAGCGCGGCCGTGCCGCACAGTTTCCCGGCGAAATTGCTGGCGCTGCTCCATGCGCGTTGGCGCGAACGCGCCGATGACGGGGTATCGATTTTTCCTTGCGAACTCGTCGAGAACAACGGCGATACGTTGCGCGAAATCGTCATCGGTTTGGCGATGCAGTGGTCGATGCCCGAACCGTTTATCGACTATCTGCGGCAGCGTTGCGTCTGGGTCAACT
>CBJMQH010000597.1:0-3161 GCA_966431825.1 uncultured Trinickia sp. | reverse complement strand
GACGCGTATCCCGTCAAGGCAAAACCGGCGAGCTGCAGGCTCTGCACGCTCGCGCGCCGCACGAGCTCATCGTCCTAGATGAAAATGACCTGGAGATTGTCTGTCATAGCGATTCTTAGAACCCCAAAACACCTTCGGCCGCTGCGGCACGCGTCAATGTAGCGAAGGATCGGTCTCGAGCGTCACTGCGCCGGCCCGTCGCAGCGTCAGAACAAACGCGGCGCCACCGTTCTCTTCATTGCGCGCGATGAGCGTGCCGCCGCAGTCGCGCGTGATCGACGAGGCGATCGCGAGCCCGAGCCCCAGCCCCTGACCGACCTCTTTCGTCGTGAAGAACGGCTCGAACAAACGCGGCAGCGCATCGGCCGGAATGCCCGGGCCGTTGTCGCTGACCGTGATTTCGACGGTCGTATCGGCCACCTCGACGTCGATCGCAATGCGCGGTGCGGCAAGCGCAGCGACGGCATCGAGTGCATTGCCGACGAGATTGATCAGCACCTGTTCGAGGCGCAGCTCGTCGCAATACGCCACGATCGGCGTCACTTCCGCACGCGGATCGAGCCGCCGCCGCACACCGGGCGCACCTTCTTGAGTCCGCTCGGCGAGCGTCACCTCGACCTGCACGACGCTCAACCGCTTTTGCAGCAGATCGAGCACATTGGCAAGCGCGCGCGCGACCGAGACGCGTGCGTTGCGCGGTTGCGCACGGCCAACGAACAGCTTCAGCTGGTTCGTGATCTTGCCCATCCGATCGGTGAGCGATGCGATGGCCTCCAGGTTCTCGCGAGCGGAGGTTTGATCGCCGCGATCGAGCAGCACGCGCGTGTTGTCCGAGAACGCGCGCAACGCCGCAAGAGGCTGGTTCAGCTCATGCGTAATGCCGGCCGCCATCTGGCCCAGCGCCGCGAGCTTGCTCGTCTGAATCAATTCGTCGTGCGCGGCGCGCAGCTCGCTTTCGGCGCGCGTGCGCTCGGCCACCTCGGTCTGAAGCCGGGCATTCGCCTCGGACAGATCAGCCGTCCGCTCCTCGACGCGCACATTCAGCTCGGCATAGGCGGCTTGCAGCATCGCACGGCTGCGAATCATCTCGCGCACGCGCGCGCGGCGCATACGCCAGTAGAACGCGAGCAGACACAGCGAGACGAAGCCGAACCCGGCCGCCGCCGTCGCGTTGCGCGCCTCGGCGATCACGGGCGCCATCGGCGCCATCGAAATCAACTGCCACGCCGGCGTGCCGATCGCACGCTGCGTCGCAAGGAATTGCGGTGCGAAGCGGCGGCTGCCGACGCGCACGATCTGTGCACCGTCGTCGCCGTCGAGCCGGCGCACGGTCGCGATTGCGAGCGGCGCCAGCGGCTGCTGCGCATACTGCCGGGTGGCGGCGATCGATGTCTCCACGGCCGGCGGCAATGGGCGCATCGCCCGGTACTTCCAGGCGGCAACCGAAGAGAGAAAGATGATGCCGTGGTCGTCCGCGACGAACAGCGGCTCTGCCCCGCCTGAGCCGGGAAACCATTCGAGGTTGAGCTTGACGACTGCGGCGCCGATGATGCGCCCGTTGCGATAGACGGGCTGCGAAATGAAATAGCCGGGCTCGCGCGAGACGGTGCCGATGCCGAAGAAGCGTCCAACGCGCCCGTGGCTCGCATCGACGAAGTACGGCCGGAATCGATAATCGGAGCCGACGAAGCTGTCGGGCTGCGTCCAGTTGCTGGCCGCAACGCAAAGCCCGTCGGTGCGGATGATGTAGGTGACCGTTGCGTGCGCGTGGCGATTCGCGTCGAGCAGGTAGCGGTTTGCGCGGGCGAGGTTGGCCGCCGACGGATCGTCGAGTGCGTCCTGAACGACCGGGTGGCCCGCAAGCAGATAGGAAAGCGACTCGTAGCGCTCGAGCGTGTCTTTGAGCGCATTCGCCGTGCGATCGGCGCGCACGGCGGCATATTGCTGCAGCGCGGCCACGCCGCGCTGCCAGGCGAAGAGCCAGGTCAGCGTGCAGACTCCCGCGAGCGCCACGAGGAGCGTGAGAACGACGGCGATACGACGTTTCACTGGAATGAGATCCGGCCAAGGGTACCCGGCTATTGTGGCATAGCCGGCCGCGCCCCCGGCGCGGATCGTTGCGCTCACACTTGCGCAGATGCCGCCGCCGGCGCGCGGCGACCGAGCACCGCGGCAAGCTTCGTGCGATCCAGTTCCTTCTCCCAAGCCGAGACGACGACGGCAGCCACACCGTTGCCGACGATGTTCGTCAATGCACGGCATTCGCTCATGAAGCGGTCGATCCCGAGGATCAGCACCATGCCCGAGAGCGGAATCGTCGGCACGACCGCGAGCGTCGCCGCGAGCGTGATGAAGCCGGCACCGGTCACGCCGCTCGCGCCCTTCGACGTCAGCATCGCCACCGCGATCAGCGTGAGCTGCTGCGTGAGCGTGAGATCCGTGTTCGTCGCTTGAGCGATGAACAGCACAGCCATCGTCATATAGATGTTCGTGCCGTCGAGGTTGAACGAATAACCGGTCGGCACGACGAGACCCACGACAGAGCGCGAGCAGCCGAGGTTTTCGAGCTTGCCCATCAACTGCGGCAGTGCGGCTTCCGACGAGCTCGTACCGAGCACGATCAGCATCTCTTCCTTGATGTAGCCGACGAAGCGCACGATGCTGAAACCCACGAGGCGCGCAACCGTGCCGAGCACGACGAGCACGAAAACGGCCGACGTCAGATAGAACGTGCCGATCAGCTTCATGAGCGGCAGCAGCGAAGCGATCCCGTACTTGCCGATCGTGAACGACATGGCGCCGAACGCACCGATCGGGGCGAGCTTCGTCACGATGCGCACGATCCCGAACATCATGTGCGAGACGCTTTCGACGAACTCCGTGACCACCTTGCCGCGCTCGCCGATCGTCGCGAGCACACTGCCGCAGAGCAGCGCGATCAGCAGGATCTGCAGGATCTCGCCCTGTGCGAACGCATCGACGAACGTGTTCGGGATGATATGCATCAGGAAGTCGACCGTGCTCTGGCCGTGCGCCTTGGCAGCGAACGAAGCGACGGCCTTGCCGTCGAGCGTCGCGGGATTGACGTTGAAGCCGGCACCCGGCTTCAGAACGTGGGTCGCGATCAGACCGAGCACGAGGGCGAACGTGGAGATCACCTC
>CBJMQH010000596.1:0-3186 GCA_966431825.1 uncultured Trinickia sp. | reverse complement strand
CGGTTCGGACCTCGATTCGGATCCCTATCTGTTCGACGAGGAGAAAGAGGTCTATGCCTTCGGTGAATGAGCGCACGGGCGCGCAAGCCGGCGCGACAGCTTCCGCACTCGACGAATCGCCGCGAGCCCCTGGCGCCGCGAACGGCAAAGCCTGGACGCCGCCTGCCCCCCGCGTGGACATGTCGCGCCTGTCGGCGTCGCTCTCGCGCGCACTCGGCGCGGCCCCGAGTGTCGCGATGCGCGGCCGGGTGATCGAAGCGGTCGGGATTCTCGTGAAGGCGGCCGGCGTGCGCGTGAAGATCGGCGAGATCTGCGAACTCGTGGAGCCGAGCGGCGAGCGTGCGCTGGCCGAGGTCGTCGGCTTTACGCGCGACGGCGTGCTCTTGATGCCGTATGCCGGTTTGCCAGGGCTTTCGCCTGAAACGGAGGTGATCGCCTGCGGTCGCCCGCATGAAGTGATCGTCGGCGATGCGCTGCTTGGGCGCGTGCTCGACGGCTTCGGCAATCCGATCGACGGCCTCGGCGAGCTCACCGGCGCCGACTTGAGCCGCGCGAGCGTGCACGCCTTGCCGCCCGATCCGATGAAGCGGCGCATCATCGACTCACCGATGCCGACCGGCGTGCGCGTGATCGACGCGTTCCTCACGCTCGGCGAAGGGCAGCGTGTCGGCATTTTCGCGCCGGCGGGTGCCGGCAAGAGCTCGCTCATGGGCATGCTCGCGCGCAGCGCCGAGGCCGATGTGAACGTGATCGCGCTGATCGGCGAACGCGGCCGCGAAGTGCGCGAATTCATCGAGCATTCGCTCGGCGAAGAGGGCATGGCGCGTTCGGTCTGTGTCGTTGCCACCTCGGACAAGACCGCGATCGAGCGCACCCGCGCTGCCTACGTCGCCACGGCGATTGCCGAAGACTTCCGTGCGCGCGGCGCGCGCGTGCTGCTGATGATGGATTCGCTGACGCGCTTTGCACGCGGACAGCGTGAAATCGGTTTGGCGAGCGGCGAGCCGCCGACGCGGCGCGGCTATCCGCCGTCGATGTTCTCGGAGCTGCCGAAGCTGCTCGAGCGCGCGGGGCAAAGCGACACCGGCTCGATCACGGCGCTCTACACGGTGCTGGTCGAAGACGAGCAGACGGCCGACCCGGTAGCCGAAGAGGCGCGCTCGATCCTGGACGGTCACATCATCTTGTCGCGCAAGATCGCCGCGAAGAACCGCTATCCGGCCGTCGACGTGCTCGGCAGCGTGAGCCGCGTCATGTCGCAGATCGTGCCGCGCGAGCATGCCGATGCGGCGGGCAAGGTCCGCAAGCTGATCGCCAAGCACGACGAAGTGGAGCTGCTCGTGCAGATCGGCGAATACAAGGCCGGCACGGACAAGCTGGCCGACGAGGCGATCAAGAAAGCCGACGCGATCGGTGGCTTTCTCGGGCAGCGCTCCGACGATTACACGGGTTATGACGATTCGATCGGCTACCTGCAGCAGCTCGCGCGATAGCGGCGCGCGCTAAAGAGAGCGGCACGCGCAGAGCGTCACGGAGAACACGTCATGGCAGGCCAGTTCAAGCGCATTGCCGATATCCGCAAGCGCCGCGAGCAATCGTTCGAGCGCGCGCTGCGCGAAACGCGCGAAGCACGCGACGCGCGGCGCAAGGAGCTCGAGGATGCGCAGGCGCGCGTGCGGGAGCAGGAGCATGAGTTCGCGGCCTATTGGCAGACATTGATGGATGGGCTCGGCAACGGGCTCGATTACGCGGCTTTCCAGGCTGCGCTCGTTTGGCGCGACACGCTGCAGGCGCGACTCGAGGCGGCACAGCGGCAGTTGCCGCAATTCGCGGCTGCGCTGGAAAAAGCCGAGACGCGAGTCGCGCGCGCCGCGGACGATCTGCAGCAGGCGAGCCGCGCGCTGCGCAAAATCGAAGAACAGTGGCGGCGCGAACGCGAGGCCGACGCACTCGTCGCAGAAGTCCTGGCCGAGGCGGAAGCCGACGAATTCGTCGAGACGCTGCCCTGCAAGGCCAGACATTGAAACGGAGAACAACCATGCAGCGAAAGCCGGTCGTCGAACATCACGCGGAACATGGTGCGGGGCATACGGACGCTGCACAGCGTCCGCGCGAGGCGTCGCACGAGTTGCGCGCGCGATCCCAGGCCTTCAATTCCTGTCTTAGCGCCGTGCGGCAGCGCCACGGCTCGGGGGCCGCGTTTGCGCAGCGCGATCGGGGATTCGACGGCGAAGCGGGGGCCGTCGTGCCGATGCACGCACTGTTCGATGGTTTCGAGGGCGGTGCGGACGGCGGCGGTCAACAAGACGGCGAGCCGGACGACGGTAACGAAGGCCAATCGCACGCCGACGCATGGATGGGCGCGCAGCAAGATGCGAAGGCATTCGACGCCGGCTTCGGCGTGCCCGGCGAGCCCGATGCCGCGGGGTGCGGCGCCGTGAGTGCAACGGCTGCACTCGCACAGCAGCTGGCGCAGCAGGTCGGCGATCGGCTGATCGAAGCGATGCGCACGAGTCTGCGCGGCGAAAAGATGATGGTGCGTGTGCCGCTCGGCGAGGGCTTCCTGGCCGGCAGCGATGCGGTGCTGACCCGTGAGAACGGTCAGGTGACGGTGCGCGTGCGTGCGGGCACCGAAGCGGCGCGCAATCGCCTGGCGGCCGGTCGGGAGACGCTGCGCAAACGGCTCGCCGCGGCAATGCCTGATTGCCTCGTCAGCGTCGAAGTGACTCAGGGCGGTGGCGACGAGCGCACCGAGTACGCATGATGACACGCGACGAATTGAGCGGCACGAGCACCGCGGATCTGACGGGCGGCGGATTGGACAGCAAATCGGACGGTGGATTGGACGGTGGATTGGACGGTGAATCGGTGAGCCTCGCCGCGCTGCTCGAATACGTCGATTGGAACCAGGCGCGGCACCGCAACCGGCTGGTCGGCCGCTGCGCGCCGCAGCCGTGCGTGATCGGCGCAAGCGCTTTCGCGTTCCATTGGGACATCGGCGCACCGACGCTCTGGCGTCCGGCACTGAGGGTCCGGTTGGCGGTAGGCGAGGCCAAGGTGCAAATCGAACTGGACTCGGTCGCGCCGCTGTTCGGCGGGGTGGCGCTGCCGCTTGCCGAGCTGCCGGGCATTGCGCTGCGGACGCTGGCCGCGCAGGCCGCGCAAGAAGCGATCGCGGCGATCGAG
>CBJMQH010000595.1:0-3205 GCA_966431825.1 uncultured Trinickia sp. | reverse complement strand
CGTTTGCACAGCGCGATTCCGGGCGTCTGCGGCGCGGTCGCCTTGTTGGCCGCGTCCGGACTCGGTCACCACCTCGGCGGCACGCTGCTCTTCATGACGATTGCGACGGTCGGCATTTACACCGCCTACGTGGTTTTCTGGTCGATTCCCACGGCCTACTTGAAGGGCACCGCGGCCGCGGGCGGTATCGCTCTCATCAACAGTATCGGCCTGCTCGGCGGCTGGCTGAGTCCGTCGCTGATCGGTTGGCTCAAGGAAGCAACCGGCACGCTGGAAACCGGGCTGATTGTCATGGCGGCGATCCTGTTCGCCGGCAGCGTGTCGGTCCTGCTGATCCGCTTGCCCGCTGCGGACAAGCAGCGCTGAAATTTACCCGTGAATCCTGCAAGGTGAATTGTGAGTACGACAGAAAAATACTGCGAAATCGAAGACCTCTATGCGTCATTCGACGAGCTTCGCGCGTTGCGCCAGCACATACATCAGCATCCTGAACTCGCGTTCGAAGAAACGGAAACCGCGCGCCTCGTGGCGAGCTGCCTCGAGCAGTGGGGCTACGCTGTGGCGACGGGAGTCGGCGGGACTGGCGTGGTCGGCACCTTGAAGGTGGGGGACGGCACGCGCAGCATCGGCATTCGCGCCGATATGGATGCATTGCCGATTCAGGAAGCGACCGGCCTGCCGTATGCGAGCGCGCATCACGGCAAGATGCACGCTTGCGGCCACGATGGTCATACGGCGATGCTCCTCGGTGCGGCGCGTCAGCTGGCCGCCACGCGCCGTTTCTCGGGGACCGTGCATCTTTATTTCCAGCCCGCCGAGGAAAAGGGCTTCGACAGCGGGGCGCTCGCGATGATCGACGATGGCTTGTTCGAGCGTTTCCCCTGCGATGCCGTGTTCGGCATCCACAATCATCCCGGCGTTCAGCAGGGGACGTTTCTGTTGCGGCCCGGACCGTTCATGTCGGCGGGCGACAAGGCGACGATCACCGTGAAGGGCGTGGGCGGCCACGCGGCGCGTCCCCATATGACCGTCGACCCGGTCGTCGTTGCGTCGAGCATTGTCATGGCGCTGCAGACCATCGTCGCGCGCAACATCGACCCGGCTGAGATTGCGATCGTGACGGTGGGCTCCATCCAGAGCGGATCCGCCGGCAACGTCATTCCGGATTCGGCGGTGCTACAGCTGAGTGTGCGGTCGTTCAGTGCGACGGTGCGCGAGACGCTGCGGCAGCGGATCACAGACCTCGCGCACGCACAAGCCCAAAGCTATGGCGCGACGGCCGAAGTCGACTACGTGATGGGTTACCCGGTCGTGAACAACCACGCCGAGGAAACGGCTTTCGCAGCCGAAGTAGCGCGGGAGCTCGTAGGCGACGACCGCGTTATCGCGCCGGCAGACCGCGTGCTGGCCAGCGAGGATTTCGCGTTCATGCTGCAACGGCGGCCGGGCTGCTTTCTCCGGCTCGGCAATGGAGTGGGAGAGCGGGTGGGCGAGGGGGGCTGCATGGTACACAACCCCCGCTACGACTTTAATGACGCAAACCTGCCCGTGGGCGCGGCGTTTTGGACCCGGCTCGTCGAACGGTATCTCGCCTCGGAACCGTCGGGGCGGGCATGAGCACACGAGTATCGACAACCGGGACACGTCACAACCACTACACGCGTTTCCGCAACTCACTACTCACTACACTGGGAGCATATCTTATGCAATATCTGGCTTTGTCCCGTATGCGTACGGACCTTTACAGCGACGACGACTTCAAACCTCTGCTGGATGATGAAGCGGAGCGAGCCCGCACGCTGTATATTGAAGGCTCAGTGCGACAGATCTGGTATCGCGGTGACGTGCGCGGTGCCTGCTCGATACTTGAAGCCGAGTCGGAAGACGCCGCACGGGCTCTGATCGAATCGCTGCCGCTGGTGAAGGCCGGCATGCTCGAACTGGTCAATCTGATCCCGCTACTGCCGTATCGGGGCTTCGGTCCGCGCAAGGCAAACTGAGCGCAGGGAGGACGAAAATGTCTAATGGAAAATTATCGCCTCCGTCGTCGGGGCTGGGTGCGTCGATGTCTGCGGCAGCGCAGCCCGTCGGCACGCACATGGTTGTTACTGACGACGCTGGGCTCGAAGTGGGCGAGGCACGCGTCGAATCGCTCGGTGCATTGGTGCCCGTGTACTATGCCCGGCCGGCAGCGCACAGGGCGGCGCCGGTCATTCTGGTCGTGTCAGAGGTATTCGGCGTTCACGCGCATATTGCGGACGTCTGCCGCCGCTTTGCGAAGCTCGGCTACTTCGCAGTGGCGGCAGACCTGTTCGCGCGGCACGGCGACGCGTCCTCATATGAGACGATCGCAGACCTCGTGCGCGAGGTGGTCGCTAAGGTGCAGGATTCCGAAGTACTCGCCGACCTCGACGCCTCGGCGGCATGGGCAGGCGAGCAAGGCGGCGACCTCGCGCGACTCTCCGTTACGGGCTTCTGTTGGGGCGGACGCATCACGTGGCTGTATTGTGTTCACAATCCGCATGTGAAGGCCGGCGTGGCATGGTATGGGCGGCTTGCGGGCGACACAAGCGAGGCGACGCCCGCACATCCGGTCTCGCTTGTTCACGACCTGAAGGCGCCTGTGTTGGGGCTTTATGCCGGACAGGATCCGATTGTGCCTGCCGAGGCGCGCGAAGCGACGCAGGCGCAGCTGGCTGCGGGCAGCGAAGCGGCGCGCGCGTCGCATATCGTTGTCTATCCTGCGGCAGGCCACGCGTTTTTCGCGGACTACCGTGGGAGCTATCGCGAGGACGATGCACGCGACGGCTGGAAGCGCTGTCTTGCGTGGCTGGCCGACCACGGCGCGAAGCCGTAAGTGCGCGCGCCGCTCGATGCCGCCGCCATCTGCCGCGGCGGCGAGCCAGTCGGGATCGAGCATCAGGAATTCAGCGAGGGCATTCTGCGCGGGCGTCAGTGTCTTGAGTGCGTCCGGCAATGGTGGTTCACGGTCATCGGCGCTTAACTCGCCATTACCTAGTCAGTCGCAACAGAAGGCGGCAGCTTCCCCAGTTGGCGGAATAGACATGGGCGTCGAAGTAGCCTGGCGCTTGTCCCACATCCGGAGCAAGCCTGGATGTCCTGTGTCGACGAAATCGAGGTAAGCGCGCAATCAAGGCCGTCTTGACGGCGAGGCGTTATGGTTGTTGGCAAGTCCCGGGACGTA
>CBJMQH010000594.1:0-3205 GCA_966431825.1 uncultured Trinickia sp. | reverse complement strand
CCTTTTGGAAATTGCTTACCACCGGACACCCCATAGTATGGCATGCGGCCCGAGTTCCCTAGCTGCGCTGCCCGCCGGTCGTACGCTCGGTGTCGGCGAGATCGCGTAGCGATCTGACCGCGACGAACCCGCCGGCGTCGAGACATGCCCGGACCGCTGCGGCCTGCTCGTACCCATGTTCGATCCAGAGTTCTCCTTGCGGTGCGAGACGACCGGAGGCGCCGTCTACGATACGGCGGATCGCCGAGAGGCCGTCGGCTTCGTCGGTCAAGGCACCACGCGGTTCGAAGCGCAGATCTCCTTCGTCCAGATGCGGGTCGTCGCACGCTATGTAAGGAGGATTGCTTGCAATCACATTAAAGCGCAGATCGGCGTCGAGCGCCGCATACCAGTCGCTCTCGATAAACTGCAGCGGCCCCCCGGGGCGGCCCGGATCGACGAGCCGTGCCGCATTGCGCGCTGCCACGGCGAGCGCGGCGGCCGAGCGATCGAGCGCGACGACACGCGCGTCGGGTCGCGCCAAGGCCACGGCAATCGCAATCGCGCCGGTGCCGGTGCCCAGATCGAGCACGCGCGGGTGCGCGGTCGATTCGATCGCTGCGAGCGTCGCTTCGACGAGCAGCTCCGTTTCGGGCCGCGGGATCAGCACGTCGGGTGTGACTTCGAAGAGGAGTCCATAAAATTCGCGCTCCCCGATCAGTTGCGCAATCGGCTCGCCGGCCAGGCGGCGCGCTGCCAGCGCCCTGTAGCGCTCCAGCGCGGCATCGCCGATCGGCTCGTCGCCGCGCGTGATCAATTCCGTGCGGCGCCAGCCGAGCGCGTGGCCGAGCAGAATGCGAGCTTCGAGCGGCGGCAGCGCGCTTTCGCGCAGCAGCGCGGCCGGAGTCGGCGCGGTCGGGGCAGTGCGGACCATCTTCAGTCGGCTTCGCCGAGCGAGGCGAGCTGCTCGGCCTGATGCTCGCTCACGAGCGCGTTGATCAGATCGTCGAGATCGCCGTCCATGATCGAATCGAGCTTGTAGAGTGTCAGGTTGATCCGATGGTCGGTGAGCCGGCCCTGCGGGAAGTTGTAGGTGCGGATACGCTCCGAGCGATCGCCGGAGCCGATCAGGCTCTTGCGCGTCGCCGCTTCCTTCGCATGCTGCTCGTTGGACTGCTTGTCCTTGATCCGCGCCGCCAGGACCTTCAGCGCGCGGTCCTTGTTCTTGTGCTGCGACCGGTCGTCCTGGCATTCGACGACGATGCCGGTCGGCAAGTGCGTCACGCGCACGGCCGAATCGGTCTTGTTGATATGTTGACCGCCGGCGCCCGAGGCGCGGAACGTATCGATGCGCAGGTCGGCCGGATTGATCTCGACTTCGCCGATTTCGTCGGCTTCCGGCATCACGGCAACCGTGCAGGCCGACGTATGGATGCGGCCCTGCGTTTCCGTGGCCGGCACCCGCTGGACGCGATGGCCGCCCGATTCGAACTTCAGACGCGAGTAGGCGCCCTGGCCGGCGATCCGCACGATCACTTCCTTGTAGCCGCCCAGATCCGAGCCGCTTTCGGACATCATCTCGACCTGCCAGCGCTGCCGTTCCGCGTAGCGCAGATACATGCGCAGCAGGTCGCCCGCGAACAGCGCCGATTCGTCGCCGCCTGTGCCGGCGCGGATTTCGAGGAAGATGTTGCGATCGTCGTTCGGGTCTTTCGGCAGCAGCATCATGCGTAGCTCGTGTTCGAGCCGGGTCATCCGCTCGCGCGCGGTGCGCGCCTCTTCTTCTGCAAACTCGCGCATCGATGCGTCGGAAAGCAGCTCCTGCGCGGTATCGGCGTCGGTTCGCGCCTGCCGCCACTGGGCGTATTGGGCGACAACAGGGCCGATCTCCGCATGCTCGCGCGTGAGCTTGCGGTACTGGTCGAGGTTCGCCGTAACATCCCCTCGGCTCAGCGTGTCGTTGAGCTCGGCCAGTCGTGTCGTCAACTGATCGAGCTTCTGTTGCATGCTCGTTTTCATGAATGGAGCGCGGCTCTTCGGAAAGGGTGGGGTTTCGATCTGGCGACGCGAAGAAGACGGATCGGCGGTGGCGCAAATCGTCTGCGCGCCGGCCTGGTGGCAGCGGCGCTCGCCGCTAATCCTCGGAAGGCTTGGCGCCCCCGTAGAACCCGCCGAGTAGTTCCACGAGGGTAGCGCGGTCCGAGCTCGACGCGCGGTTCAGCGCGTGGGTCGGGCCATGGATCAGCTTGTTCGTGAGTGCTTGCGACATCGCTTCGAGGACCGCAGCCGGGTCGTCGCCACGAGCAAGCAATTTCAGTGCGCGATCGACTTCGGCCCGGCGCAGCGCGTCGGCCTGCGTGTGCATGTGCCGGATCACCGGCACCACGCTGCGCGCATCGAGCCATTGCATGAACGTTTGCACGCGCGTTTCGATGATCGCCTCGGCCTGCGCGACGGCGGCCTGCCGTGAGGCATTGCCCTCGCGTACGATCGCGCCGAGGTCGTCGACCGTATAGAGGAAAACATCAGGCAGCTTCGCGACTTCGGGTTCGATGTCGCGCGGTACCGCCAGGTCGACCATGAAGATCGGGCGATGGCGCCGCGCCTTCACCGCGCGCTCGACGGCGCCAAGGCCGATGATCGGCAGCGTCGATGCCGTGCACGACACGATGATGTCGAATTCGTGCATGCGTGCCGGCAGTTCGGCAAGCGGGATCGAGCGGCCGTTGAAGCGCTCGGCGAGCTTTGCGCCCCGCTCGGCCGTGCGGTTCGCGACCACGAGCTCGCGCGGTTCTTGCGCCGCGAAGTGCGTCGCGCACAACTCGATCATCTCGCCGGCGCCGATGAACAGGACGCGCTGATTGGCGATCTTGTCGAAAATGCGTTGCGCGAGCCGCACCGCAGCAGCGGCCATCGAGACGGATTGCGCACCGACGGCCGTCGTGCCGCGGACTTCCTTCGCGACCGAGAACGTGCGCTGGAACAGTTGATTCAGGTAGGTGCCGAGCGCGCCAGCCTCCGACGCCGTGCGTACCGCGTCCTTCATCTGGCCGAGGATCTGCGTTTCGCCGAGCACCATCGAGTCGAGCCCGGATGCAACGCGAAACGCGTGCCGCACGGCTTCCGACTGCGGCAGCGCGTACACGTGTGGTGCGAGCGTCTCGGCGGGGATCCCGTGGTAACGCGACAGCCATTCGATGGCGGCTTCGCGCGCCGCCCGATCCTG
>CBJMQH010000593.1:0-3208 GCA_966431825.1 uncultured Trinickia sp. | reverse complement strand
GCGCTCGCCAGCGGCGACGCGCTCGCCGGCCGCGGCACGCGTCTGCGTTCGGCTCTGCCGCTCGCGGGGCCGGCAGTCGTCGCGTCGATCGCCTATATGGACCCGGGCAACTTTGCGACGAATCTCCAGGCCGGCGCACGCTACGGCTACTCGCTGCTGTGGGTCGTGCTGGCAGCCAATGCCATCGCCATGCTGTTCCAGGCGATGTCCGCCAAACTCGGCATCGTCACGGGCCGCAACCTGGCCGAGCTCTCGCGCGCCCACTTCCCGCGCCCTGTCGTCCGCGCGATGTGGGCGATCAGCGAACTCGCCGCGATGGCGACCGACCTTGCCGAATTCCTCGGTGCCGCACTCGGGTTGTCGTTGCTGTTCCACTTGCCGCTCATGGGCGGCATGGCCGTAACCGGCGTGCTCACCTACGCGATCCTCGCCGCCGAAAAGCAAGGCTTTCGCCCGCTCGAACTGATGATCGGCGCGTTGATCGCGGCCGTTGCCCTGTCGTATCTCGTTGAACTCCTGATCGTCGACGTCTCGTGGGGCGATGCGATGCGCGGTGCCGTCGTGCCCTCGCTGAACGGCCCCGGCGCGCTTTCCGTTGCCGCCGGCATACTTGGTGCCACGGTCATGCCGCATGCGATCTACCTGCATTCCGGGCTGACGCAAAACCGCGTCCGAGCGCGCGATGCCGCCGCCCGCGCGAAACTCGTACGGTTCTCGAATCGCGAAGTCGTCGTGGCACTTTCGCTCGCCGGGCTCGTCAACATGGCGATGGTGATCATGGCGGCCGGCGCGTTTCATGCCGGCCACCCCGAAATCGCCGAGATCGAAACCGCGTATCGCAGCCTGACGCCATTGCTCGGCGCGGGTGCGGCTGCTGTGTTTCTCGTCTCGCTGCTGGCTTCGGGCATTTCGAGCTCCGTCGTCGGGACGATGGCCGGTCAGGTCGTGATGCAAGGCTTCACGGGCTATCGGATTCCTGTCGGCATGCGCCGGCTTGTCACGATGTTGCCTGCGTTCGTCGTAGTGGCGCT
Organism: uncultured Trinickia sp.; assembly: GCA_966431825.1. Taxonomy (GTDB): domain Bacteria; phylum Pseudomonadota; class Gammaproteobacteria; order Burkholderiales; family Burkholderiaceae; genus Trinickia. The sequence continues at coordinate 2,177 of CBJMQH010000593.1, read as the reverse complement.
CGGTGCGAATGTGACCGACGCGCTCGTCTGGAGTCAGGTCGTGCTGAGCTTTGCGTTGCCCGCCCCGATGATCGCGCTGATCGTGCTCACGCGCCGGGCCGATGTGATGGGCGCCTTCGTCAACAGTCGCACCGTGAACTTGGCAGCGATCGGCGCAGCTGTCGTGATCCTCGCGCTCAACGCCGTGCTGATCGCGCAGACGTTCGGGGTCACAGTATGATGGGCGCCTTGCCCACCCCACGTTAATCGATGGATCTGCCTGCACGTTTCATCCGGACTGCCATCTCCAGTGACGATCGCGCGCAACCGGCCGCATGGCCGGGCTCGACACCGCAGGCGCCTATGACCGTCTCGGATGGCGAGGTGCATGTCTGGTACGCCTGGACTTCGGCCTGCGATACGCCCGCGCTGCGCGCCTATTACGCGTCGCTGCTCAATCGAGAGGAGAGCGAACGGCTCGCGCGTTTCGCGTTTGACCGGCTGAAGCTCGAATACCTCGTTACGCGCGCGCTCTGCCGCACGGTACTGTCGCGGTATGCGCCGCTCGAACCTGCCGCGTGGCGCTTTCGCGCGGGGGCACGCGGCAAGCCCGAAATCGACGGCGCGTCGCCGTTGCGGTTCAATCTGTCAAACGCGGCGACGCTCGTTGCCTGTGCCGTCACGCGCGACGCCGACATCGGTATCGATGTCGAGCGCGTCGACAGGGAGACCGACACGGCGGCGCTGGCTCAGCACTATTTCGCGCGGGCGGAACTCGACGCGCTGGCAACGCTGCCGGCTGAACACCGGCGTCGGCGCTTCTTCGAGCTGTGGACACTCAAGGAAGCGTATTTAAAGGCGACCGGTAAAGGACTTGCCGGTACGCTCGACAGCATTGCATTTGCGTTGTCCGAGCAAGAGATCGCGATTGCGTTCGGTCCCGGCATCGACGATAACGCAGGCGATTGGCAGTTTGCCCAACACGCTCCGGGCGCTTCGCATTTGATGGCGCTCGCGATCAGGCGGGCGCCGAGTGACCCGTGCACCCTGCGCATCTATGAAACGGTGCCGGGTGGTTGAGCGCGGCAGGGCTGGGCGCCTGCCGCGCTTTTTCGATCCGGCCCAGGCTGCCGGCGGCCGCGTCGACACGGCGCACACACTGGGACCCGGCCGTGATGTCGATTTCGGCCGGCCTCGTCCGTCGTAGGGGTATGAGGGGACGTCCCTCGACATTCGGAGACGAAAATGGCTACGAGCACCATCCGGCTTCACCGCGTCATGCGTTCCACGCCCGAGCGCATTTATCGGGCGTTCCTCGACGCGCACGCGCTCGTCAAATGGCTCCCGCCGAACGGCTTCACGGCGACGGTCCACGCGATCGACGCGAAAGTCGGCGGCGCGTACCGCATGTCGTTCACGAACTTCACGACAGGTGGCGGCCATGCATTCGGCGGCGAATATCTCGAGTTGGTCCCCCATGAGCGAATCCGCTACACGGGACGCTTCGACGATCCGAACCTGCCCGGCGTCATGCAGACGACGGTGACGCTGCGCCCCGTGTTCTGCGGGACCGAGGTCAACATCGTGCAGGAAGGCATACCCGAGATGATTCCGGCCGAGGCCTGCTACCTTGGCTGGCAGGAATCGCTCACGCTGCTGACGTTGCTTGTCGAAGCCGAAATCCGTCAGTGATGCGGCGGCCGTGCCGAGCCTCGTTCCGACCTTCGAGCCTGGCGGCGACACCATCCGCGCGTGCGGGCAGCGGTGGGATCAGTATTCGGACGGGAGCAACACGGTCGTAGCCGAGCGGTCGGCTTCGGTCACGATCCAGACCTTGCATCCGTCGGGCAGGTGATAGCTCGACAGCAGGCGTTGCGCCCTATCCAATGCGGCCTCGTTCAGTGCGCGGTCGCCCTCGTCAAGATCGCCCCAATCGCCAAGCACGTGCCGCGCGATCAGGGCGTAGCAAGACACCCCCTGCGCCGCGAGCACCGCCGATGCAGCAGGCGTGATCAGCAGGCGGCCGGGCGCGAAGCGCGGCGCGTCGGATAAAAAATGAAGATCGGTCATCGATACGAACTCCTCATGGACGGAGTTCGCATCGTTCGGGAAATACCCGCGAAAAGACCCGAGGCAGCAAAAAACCAGAACAAAAGCCGATCGAGGGCGTTTGGCCGATATGGACGGGAGAAGAAGGC
>CBJMQH010000592.1:0-3212 GCA_966431825.1 uncultured Trinickia sp. | reverse complement strand
ACGATTTCTCGGCGTTTCGCTCATCCGAGTGCCAGGCAAAGACGCCGATCAAACATCTTTATCAAATCGACATCCGGGCAGCCGGCGACCTGATTCATTTCCGCTTTCGCGCGAACGCGTTTCTGCATCACATGGTGCGCAACCTGATGGGGTGTCTCGTGGCCGTGGGCCGGGGCCGCTATCCGGTCGAATGGATGGCGCAAGTGCTCGCCAGCCGCAATCGCGATTGCGCCGCCCCGACGTTCATGCCGGAAGGCCTTTATCTCGCGCAAGTCGGTTATCCCGAGGTGTTCGCGGTGCCGCCCGCACCCCTCGGCAGTGTGCCCTGGAGCGGTATCTGGAGCGAGTGACCCATCTATGAGCGCTAACGTTGCCCCCCCGCAAGCGGCCGTGCCGCACCGTACCCGTATCAAGCTTTGCGGTTTGTCGCGCCAGGCCGATATCGATCTGGCCGTCGAGCTCGGCGCCGATGCGATCGGGCTCGTGTTCTATCCGCCGAGCGCCCGCGCAGTCGGCATCGCCGAGGCGATCGATCTGGCGCACAGCGTGCCGCCGTTCATGTCGGTCGTGGGTCTGTTCGTCAACGCGACGCCTGACTGGCTCGGCGAAGTGACGAGCAACGTGCCGCTGACGCTCTTGCAGTTCCACGGCGACGAAACGCCCGCGCAATGCGAGCAACTGGCCAGCATCGCCGGATTGCCCTGGCTTAAAGCGCTGCGCGTCGCACCCCAAACAACGCGGGCGGATTTGGTAGAATCGGCACTCAACTATTCGGCAGCCAGCGGCTTGCTCTTCGATACCCATGTCGAAGGATACGGCGGCGGCGGGAAGACATTCGATTGGTCACTTATTCCAGCAGAGCTCGCGCATCGGGCCGTTTTGAGTGGTGGGTTGAACACGCAAAACGTCGGTGATGCCATTCAACGCGTGCGCCCGTATGCGGTCGATGTCTCGAGCGGCATCGAAGTCCCGGGCGCCAAGGGCGTGAAAGATCCCGCCCGAATGGCGGCGTTCGTGCGCGCGGTGCGCGAAGCGGACGTCCGATGATGCTTCCGGCGGCGCGCCGGCCAATTCCCATGACGCCTGAAGCGCCGCCTCCGCGAAATAGTGACGATATGTACAATTTGCCTGATCAAACCGGCCATTTCGGGCCTTACGGCGGCTCGTTTGTCGCCGAAACGCTGGTGCACGCGCTCGACGAGCTGCGCACGGCCTACGAAAAATTCAGCCGCGACCCCGAGTTCATCGCCGAGTACGAGCGTGAACTGAAGTACTTCGTCGGCCGCCCCTCCCCGATCTACCATGCACGGCGCTGGAGCGAACTGCTCGGCGGCGCTCAGATCTTCCTCAAACGCGAAGATCTGAACCACACCGGCGCGCACAAGGTCAACAACGTGATCGGCCAGGCGCTGCTCGCCAAGCGCATGGGCAAACCTCGCGTGATCGCCGAGACGGGCGCGGGTCAGCACGGCGTGGCCACGGCCACGATCGCTGCGCGATTCGGGATGGAGTGCGTCGTCTACATGGGCGCGGAAGACGTGCGGCGGCAAGCGGCCAACGTCTACCGGATGAAGCTGCTCGGCGCGACGGTCGTTCCCGTCGAATCGGGCTCGCGTACGCTCAAGGATGCGTTGAACGAGGCGATGCGCGACTGGGTCACGAACATCGAGTCGACCTTCTACATCATCGGAACCGTGGCCGGTCCGCATCCGTATCCGATGATGGTGCGCGACTTCCAGCGCGTGATCGGCGACGAGTGCCGCGTGCAGATGCCCGAGTTGACGGGGCGCCAGCCCGATGTCGTCATCGCCTGCGTCGGCGGCGGCTCGAACGCGATGGGGATCTTCTATCCGTATATCGACGATACGTCGGTCAAGCTCGTCGGTGTCGAAGCGGCCGGCGACGGCATCGAGACGGGGCGTCACGCTGCCTCGCTGATCGGTGGCAGCCCCGGTGTGCTGCACGGCAATCGCACGTACCTGCTGCAAGACGAGAACGGGCAGATCATCGAGACGCATTCGGTATCGGCCGGCCTCGATTATCCGGGCGTCGGCCCCGAGCACGCATGGCTCAAGGATGCAGGGCGTGCGCAGTATGTGGGCATCACCGATGAAGAGGCGCTCAAGGCGTTCCACGACTGTTGCCGGATCGAGGGCATCATCCCGGCGCTCGAATCGAGCCACGCGCTGGCCTATGCGGCGAAGCTTGCACCCACGTGCTCGCGCGAGACGCATCTGCTCGTGAACCTGTCGGGGCGTGGGGACAAGGACATGCATACGGTCGCCGAGCGATCGGGCATTCAGTTCTGAGCCCGGCGGCGATGCGCGAGTTCATCGACGAGTTCGACGCGCCGGGGCCCGCCGGCGCGGCACCCGGCCGCGTTGCAGCGGCGCCGGGCATCGACCTGCGCAACCGCGATTTCCTCGCGGACGTAGGCAACGTGCCGGACGCATCGATCGACCTGATCGTGGCCGACCCGCCCTATGGGCTCGGCAAGGATTACGGCAACGATTCGGACATGCTTACGGGCGAGGCGTTTCTCGATTGGACCCGCGGCTGGCTCGCGCTCGCCATTCCCAAATTGAAGCCGACCGGCTCGCTCTACGTGTTCTGCACGTGGCAATACGCGCCCGAGATTTTCTCGTTCCTGAAGACGAAGCTGACGATGGTCAACGAGATCATCTGGGATCGCCGCGTGCCGAGCATGGGCGGCACCACGCGCCGCTTCACGTCCGTGCACGACAACATCGGTTTCTTCGCCGTTTCGAAGGACTACTACTTCGACCTCGATCCGGTCAGGATTCCGTACGACGCGGAAACGAAGAAAGCACGCTCGCGCAAGCTTTTCGAGGGCAGCAAATGGCTCGAGCTCGGGTACAACCCGAAGGACGTCTGGTCCGTCTCGCGCCTGCATCGCCAGCACGCGGAACGGGTCGACCACCCGACGCAGAAGCCGCTCGAAATCGTCGAGCGCATGGTGCTGTCGAGCTGCCCGAGAGGCGGGCGCGTGCTCGACCCGTTCATGGGCAGCGGTACGACGGCCGTCGCGTGCGCGCGGCATGGGCGCGAGTTCATCGGCTATGAAATCAACGAAGCGTATTGCGCGATCGCACACGAGCGTGTCGAAGCGGCCGTTCGCCCTGCGGCACCCGCGCGCGGTACCCGCCGCGCGGTGCGGGCCGTCACGCCGGATTGAGCTTGACCGAGCCAAC
>CBJMQH010000591.1:0-3212 GCA_966431825.1 uncultured Trinickia sp. | reverse complement strand
CGCGCACCCGTTGCCGACGCACCCGCTGCTCAACGTGAATATTCCCAACCTGCCATCCGAGTCCCTGGGCGGCTGAGAGGTCACGCGCCTCGGCAAACGCCATCCGTCGCAGCCCGTCATCCGGCAGACCAACCCGCGCGGCGAGCCGATCTACTGGATCGGTCCGTCGGGCGCCGCGCTTGACGCGGGCGAGGGCACCGATTTCCATGCGCTGGCGAACGGCCGCGTCTCGATCACGCCGCTGCAGCTCGATCTGACGCATACGCAAATGCTCGACGCCACGCGCGAATGGGCGCGTGCGGGGCAGCGTGCTTCATGACGGGCGAGCGGGCAAAGCGCTTTCCGCTCGGGCTCGCCGATCTCGAGCGCAAGCCGCGCGACCGGTCGGCCGATGGGCGCACGCGCAGCGACGAGCGCACGCGAACGCGTGGAGCGCTTGCGCCGCGCGACTCGCTCTCGCGCCGCACTGACACGCAGCCGTCGCAAGTCCCCGAGAAAATGACAGCGCCAACGGCGGTGAAAATGACAGCGCCAACGGCGGTGAAAACGGCAACGCCGATGGTGGCGTTGACGAGCGCGCTTGCGCTGACGTCGGAACGCGTGCGCGAGCGCATGGTCGAACGACTGCGCGCGAACGGGATCACCGACGTTCGCGTGCTGGCTGCGATGTCGAACGTGCCGCGTCATATGTTTGTCGATCCCGGGCTCGCTGCTCAGGCCTACGAAGATTCGGCGCTGCCGATCGGCCACCAGCAGACGATTTCGAAGCCGTCGGTGGTCGCGCGCATGATCGAATTGGCCGCGGCCGGGCGCAAGCTCGAGCGCGTTCTCGAGATCGGAACAGGCTGTGGTTACCAAGCGGCGGTGCTGAGCCAGGTCGCGACGGACGTCTATTCGATCGAGCGGGTGAAGCCGCTCTACGAACGCGCGAAGCTCAACCTGCGGCCGCTGCGTGTGCCCAATATCCGTCTGCATTACGGCGACGGCCGGCTCGGTCTGCCGGCTGGGGCGCCGTTCGATGCGATCGTCATTGCGGCGGCAGGGCTCGATGTACCGCAGACGCTGCTCGATCAACTTGCCGTGGGCGGGCGGCTCGTGGCGCCGGTCGGGTCGCAGACCGCGCAGGCGCAAGTGCTGACGCTCGTCGAGCGCGTGGCACCGGCGCAGTGGCGGACGTCTCAGCTTGATCGTGTTTTCTTTGTCCCTTTAAAATCCGGAGTGATTTGATCCCGATGTATACGTTGCGCGCGATGCAGAAAAATGACGAAAACGTTCGGTTGTCCGTTGCCCAGCGCGTAATTGGTGCGATTGCGCTGTCGGCGCTCGCCGCGTGCGCGACGCGGCTCGATCCTGCGCCCGTCGTCGATCGTTCCAGCACACTCGGCACGCAGAGCGCCGGTGCAATGCCTGCTCAAGGTGCGCAACCGGTGGCCGAGGCGGCTGCACCGCTTGCGCCGCCGCCGCCCGGTTATCACCGCGTGGCACCGGGTGAAAACCTTTACCGTATTGCGCTCGAAAACGGCCAGAGCTATCGCGACCTCGCCGTCTGGAACAATCTGTCCGACGTGAATCGCATCGAAGTCGGCCAATTGCTGCGCGTCGTGCCGCCTGGCTCGAGTGCGGCGGCAGCGCCCGGCGTCGCGTTGGCCCCGACGGCGAACGGCGCTGCGGCGCGTACGCCGATGCCGAACGCGGGCGGGGCGAGCGGGCTGGCGGCGCAGAACGGTGTCGCCCAGCCGCCGACCTACGGTGCCAATTGGTCGAACGGGCAGGGCGCGAGCGCGCCGGCGGCAACGGCTGCGAATGCGCCGGCCGCGTCCGTGCCGGCTGCTTCGAACCTTGCATTCGCGTGGCCGGCGCGCGGCCCCCTCGTCGGCAGCTTCGACGATTCGAAGAACAAAGGCATCAACATTGGCGGCACGCCGGGCGAGGCTGTCAAGGCGGCTGCCGACGGACGTGTGGTTTACGCTGGAAATGGGCTGCGCGGTTACGGCAATCTCATTATCATCAAACACGATGCGACGTATCTCACCGCATATGCACACAACCGGAGTTTGATGGTAAAAGAGGGTGACTCGGTGACGAAGGGGCAGAAAATCGCCGAGATGGGTAACAGTGATGCGGACCGCGTGATGTTGCACTTCGAAGTGCGCCGACAGGGCAAGCCTGTCGACCCGATGAAATACTTGCCGCCGCAATAAGCGATACGACCATGCCGAAATCGAAGCGCCGCAAGCAGCAAGCCGAGACCGATACGCTGAACCGTGTCGAGCACGAGTTGGTGCACGAAACGGGTGCTTCGATGGGTGACCCCGAGGAGGAGTCGGCCGAGACGGAGACGGAGTATGAGGCCGAGGCCTCGTCGGCCGATTCCGACTCCGAGGAGGCGTCCGAGGAGCGCGAGGAAACTGCGGAAGCCGCCCCTGACCCGGACGATTTCCGTGCCTTGCTGCAAGCGGAACTGACCGCGGACACGATCCAGCACTACTTGAACCGTATCAGCATCAAGCCGCTGTTGACGGTCGAGGAGGAGCAGCGCTACTCGCGGCTCGCGAAAGCGGGCGAGTTCGAGGCGCGGCAGGTGATGATCGAGCGTAATCTTCGGCTCGTCGTCAGCATTGCGAAGGGTTACCTGAACCGCGGTGTGCCGCTGCTCGACCTGATCGAGGAAGGCAACCTCGGCCTCATGCACGCGATCGAGAAGTTCGATCCGACGCGCGGTTTTCGCTTTTCGACCTACGCGACCTGGTGGATCCGCCAGAGCATCGAACGCGCGATCATGAACCAGGCGCGCACGGTGCGTCTTCCGGTCCATGTGATCCGCGAACTGAACCAGGTATTGCGCGCGAAGCGCCACCTCGAGAAGAATTCGATGAACTCGGGCGAGGCGAACGAGCGACGCGATGCGAGTATCGACGACATCGCCTACCTCACGGGCAAGACGACCGAGGAGGTGACCGACATCCTCGCGCTGAACGAGCACACGGCGTCGCTCGATGCGCCGCTGGACCTCGATCCCGCGAGCAGCCTGCTCGATCTGCTCTCGGATGATCAAAGCCAATCGCCTGACGCCGAAGTCCAGCACCGCGAACTCGAGACGCTAACGCGCGCATGGCTGTCGCGCTTGTCCGACAAGCATCGCCACGTGATCGAGCGCCGCTTCGGGCTGAACCACATCGAACCGGCCACGCTCGAAGAACTGGCCGACGAGA
>CBJMQH010000590.1:0-3230 GCA_966431825.1 uncultured Trinickia sp. | reverse complement strand
TGACTACCGCTATTATGTTGTTGACTTGGTGAAGGATCATAACACCGCATTCATGTGCGTGGCCCTGACGGATAAGGATGGAAACTTGGAAATGACTGATGACCAAGCTGAAATCATGAGGTTCGCGCTGGAGAAGCGTGACACGCAATGGATGACGGTCGATCTGAGCGGCGTGGGGTTTGCCGCTGGAGCAAAGCCCGTGCAGTCGGATTGCCTCGTTGATGGTCGTCTTGCGAATACCCGCGCCGATATCGATGCCGCCTTGAAGGCAACAGGGCATAAGCCATTTGCTACTCGCTGACCACAGCGCGTGTGCGTCCTCGTCGATGCTGTCGATCCGGAACGTCAAGTATCGCTGCCGCAGGCTCGTTCTATGTCGTCTGGGCCCAGCAGGAGCAAATCCACGCTTTTGCAGAGCGAACCGCCCTACGTTGAAAATGGCGAGGCGCACGTCATTGGCGTCGCGCGGGTTTCCACATGGATTCGCCCAAACCAAATCCGGAGTTACGGAAGCTGGCGTTCACCGGGCCGACGATCGTGCGGCCGGACCGATTTGCCCTACCGAAGGGAACCAGGTCAAGCCGGCAACACTAACCCGGCACCCTCACAAACCCCTCCATCAACACCCGCGCACTACGGCTCATGATGGCCTTGGAAACGACCCACTCGCCGTTCACCTGCGCCGCCTGAGCACCGACGCGCAGCGTTCCGGACGGATGCCCGAACCGCACCGCTTCGCGCGCACCGCCGCCCGCCGCGAGGTTCACGAGCGTGCCGGGAATCGCCGCGGCCGTGCCGATGGCCACGGCTGCCGTGCCCATCATCGCGTGGTGCAGCTTGCCCATCGACAACGCGCGTACAAGCAGATCCACATCGCCGGCGCCGATCGCCTTGCCGCTCGATGCAACGTAGTCGGCCGGCTTCGCAACGAACGCGACTTTCGGCGTGTGCTGGCGCGTGGCGATCTCCTCCAGCTTCGAAATCAGCCCCATACGTAGCGCACCGTGCGCGCGGATCGTCTCGAACATGGCGAGCGCCTTCGCGTCGCCATTGATCGCGTCCTGCAACTCGGTACCCGTATAGCCGATCGCAGAGGCCTCGACGAAAATCGTCGGAATCCCCGCGTTGATCATCGTGGCCCTGAGCCGGCCCACGCCCGGTACATCGAGATCATCCACGACGTTGCCGGTCGGAAACATCGCCCCGCCGGCACCTTCTTCTTCCGCCGCCGGATCCATGAACTCGAGCACCACCTCCGCGGCCGGAAACGTCACGCCGTCGAGTTCGAAGTCGCCCGTCTCCTGCACGGCACCGTCGGTCATCGGCACGTGCGCGATGATCGTCTTGCCGATGTTCGCCTGCCAGATGCGCACGGTCGCCAAGCCGTTGCGGGGCACGCGCGACGCGTCGACAAGGCCGCTCGAAATCGCAAACGGCCCGACGGCGGCGGACAAGTTGCCGCAGTTGCCGGTCCAGTCGATGAACGGCGTATCGATCGACACCTGGCCGAACAAATAGTCGACGTCATGGCCCTCGCGGGTACTCTTCGAGAGGATGACGGTCTTGCTCGTGCTGGAAGTTGCACCGCCCATGCCGTCGATATGCTTGCCGTAAGGGTCGGGGCTGCCGATCACGCGCAACAGCAGCGCGTCACGGGCCGGGCCGGGTACGCGCGCCGCGACAGGCAGGTCCTCCAGGCGAAAGAACACGCCTTTGCTCGTACCGCCGCGCATATAGGTTGCGGCGATCTTGATCTGCGGTAGGTGGGCCATTTGTTGGTTTTCCTGAATGCCTTCGTGTCTCAACGTCGAGTGCCGTTGCCGTCTCAGTGCGCAACAACCGATTCGAGAAAGTCCTGCGCGAAGCGCTGCAGAACGCCGCCTGCCTCGTAAATCGAGACTTCCTCGGCCGTATCGAGCCGGCACGTCACGGCAACTTCCACGCGCTCCCCGTTCTTGCGGTGAATGACGAGCGTCAGATCGCAGCGCGGGGTGCGCTCGCCGATCACGTCGAACGTTTCCGTGCCGTCGATACCGAGCGTGAGCCGGTTCGTTCCAGGCTTGAACTCGAGCGGCAACACGCCCATCCCCACGAGGTTCGTGCGGTGAATCCGCTCGAAGCCTTCGGCGACGATGGCCTCGACGCCCGCAAGCCGCACGCCCTTGGCCGCCCAGTCGCGCGACGAGCCTTGGCCGTAGTCCGCGCCCGCCACGACGATCAGCGGCTGCTTGCGCGTCATGTACGTCTCGATCGCTTCCCACATCCGCATCACCTTGCCCTCGGGCTCCACGCGAGCGAGCGAGCCGGCCTTCACCGCGCCTTGTGCGTCGCGCACCATCTCGTTCTTGAGCGTCGGGTTCGCGAACGTGGCCCGTTGCGCGGTCAGGTGATCGCCCCGGTGCGTGGCGTACGAATTGAAGTCCTCTTCGGGCAAACCCATTTTGGCGAGGTATTCGCCCGCGGCACTGTCGGGCAGGATCGCGTTCGACGGCGAAAGGTGGTCCGTCGTGATGTTGTCGCCAAGAACGGCGAGCGGTCGCATGCCGGCCAGCGTGCGCTTGCCCGCCAGCGCACCTTCCCAGTACGGCGGGCGACGGATATACGTGCTCTGCGCGCGCCAGTCGTAGAGCGGGCTGACCGCGTCGCCGGTCTCGACTTTCGCCGCGAACATCGGTTCGTACACCTTGCGGAATTGCTCCGGCTTCACGCTCGCGGCGAAGATCGCATCGATCTCCTCGTCGCTCGGCCAAATGTCGGCCAGGCGGACCGGGTTACCCTGCGCGTCGGTGCCGAGCACGTCCTTCTCGATGTCGAAGCGGATCGTGCCGGCGATGGCGTAGGCCACGACGAGCGGCGGAGACGCGAGAAACGCCTGCTTCGCGAACGGGTGAATCCGTCCGTCGAAGTTCCGGTTGCCCGACAGCACGGCGGTGGCGTACAGGTCGCGCTCCACGATCTCTTTCTGAATGACCGGATCCAGGGCGCCCGACATGCCGTTGCACGACGTGCACGCATACGCCACCACACCGAAGCCGAGCTTTTCGAGTTCGGGCAGCAGGCCTGCCGCCTCCAGGTACAGCGTGACGGCCTTCGAACCGGGAGCGAGCGAGCTCTTGACCCACGGCTTGCGCGCGAGGCCAAGCCGGTTCGCGTTGCGTGCAATGAGGCCGGCCGCAATCATGTTGCGCGGATTGTTCGTGTTCGTGCAGCTCGTAATCGCGGCGATGATG
>CBJMQH010000589.1:0-3238 GCA_966431825.1 uncultured Trinickia sp. | reverse complement strand
GGCCACAGCGGCGTGACGGAGCTCGCCGACGGTCAGGCCGCGGACGGCGACGACGACAACTCGCCGCATCCGTTTCTCGAGTTCGCGCAGAACGTGCAGCCGCAATCGGTGCTGCGCGCGGCGATCACGGCCGCGTACCGCCGGCCGGAACCGGAGTGCGTGCCGTTCCTGCTCGGCCAGGCGCGCCTGCCCGCGAACCTGCAGGCGGACGTGCAGGCGCTCGCGACGAAGCTGGTCGAGGCGCTGCGCGAGAAGAGCTCGGGCGGCGGCGTCGAAGGGCTGATCCACGAGTTCTCGCTGTCGAGCCAGGAAGGCGTCGCGCTGATGTGCCTCGCCGAAGCGCTGCTGCGCATTCCCGATCGCGCGACGCGCGACGCGCTGATCCGCGACAAGATCAGCAAGGGCGACTGGCGCTCGCACGTCGGCCACGCGCCGTCGCTGTTCGTGAACGCGGCGACCTGGGGGCTGATGATCACCGGCAAGCTCGTGACGACCAACAGCGAAGCGGGCCTGTCGTCGGCGCTCACGCGCCTGATCGGCCGCGGCGGCGAGCCGCTGATCCGCAAGGGCGTCGACATGGCGATGCGCCTGATGGGCGAGCAGTTCGTCACGGGCGAAACGATCTCCGAAGCGCTCGCGAACAGCCGCAAGTACGAAGCGCGCGGTTTCCGCTACTCGTACGACATGCTGGGCGAAGCGGCCACGACCGAAGAGGACGCACAGCGCTACTACGCCTCGTATGAACAGGCCATCCACGCGATCGGCAAGGCCGCGGGCGGCCGTGGCATTTACGAAGGTCCCGGCATTTCGATCAAGCTCTCGGCGCTGCATCCGCGCTACTCGCGCGCGCAGCAGGAGCGCACGATGAGCGAGCTGCTGCCGCGTGTGCGCTCGCTCGCCGTGCTCGCGCGCCGCTACGACATCGGCCTCAATATCGACGCCGAGGAAGCCGACCGCCTCGAACTGTCGCTCGATCTGCTCGAAGCGCTCTGCTTCGATCCCGAACTCGCGGGCTGGAACGGTATCGGCTTCGTCGTGCAGGCCTACCAGAAGCGTTGCCCGTTCGTGATCGACTATGTCCTCGACCTCGCGCGCCGCAGCCGTCACCGCATCATGGTGCGCCTCGTGAAGGGCGCGTACTGGGACAGCGAGATCAAGCGTGCGCAGCTCGACGGCCTCGAAGGCTATCCGGTCTATACGCGCAAGATCTACACCGACGTTTCGTACCTCGCGTGCGCGAAGAAGCTGCTCGGCGCGCCCGATGCCGTCTACCCGCAGTTCGCGACGCACAACGCGCACACGCTGTCTGCGATCTACCATCTGGCCGGGCAGAACTACTACCCGGGCCAGTATGAATTCCAATGCCTGCACGGCATGGGCGAGCCGCTCTATGAAGAGGTCACGGGCCGCGACAAGCTGAACCGGCCGTGCCGCGTCTACGCGCCGGTCGGCACGCATGAAACGCTGCTCGCGTACCTCGTGCGACGCCTGCTCGAAAACGGCGCGAACACGTCGTTCGTGAACCGTATCGCCGACGAAACGGTGCCGGTGGCATCGCTCGTCGCCGATCCGGTCGACGAAGCTTCGAAGATCGTGCCGCTCGGCGCGCCGCACGCGAAAATCCCGCTGCCGCGCGACCTTTACGGCACCGAACGTACGAATTCGATGGGGCTCGATCTCTCGAACGAGCACCGGCTCGCGTCGCTGTCGTCGGCCTTGCTCGCCAGCGCGCATCATCCGTGGCGTGCCACGCCGATGCTCGAGCACGACGAAGTGGCAGGCGGCACGCCGCGTGAAGTGCGCAACCCTGCCGATCATCGCGACGTCGTCGGCACCGTACTCGAAGCCACGCGCGAACAAGTGAACGCGGCGCTTGCGAACGCCGTGGCCGCGGCACCGATCTGGCAAGCGACGCCCGTCGAGGCGCGCGCCGATTGCCTGGCACGTGCCGCCGACCTGCTCGAAGCGCAGATGCATACGCTGATGGGCCTGATCGTGCGCGAGGCCGGCAAGTCGCTCGCGAACGCGATTGCCGAAATCCGCGAGGCCGTCGACTTCCTGCGCTACTACTCGGCGCAGATTCGCGCTGAGTTCTCGAACGACACGCATCGGCCGCTCGGCCCGGTGGTCTGCATCAGCCCGTGGAACTTCCCGCTGGCGATCTTCATGGGGCAAGTGGCCGCCGCGCTCGCCGCCGGCAATACGGTGCTTGCCAAACCCGCGGAACAGACGCCGCTGATCGCAGCGCAGGCCGTGCTTCTGCTGCGCGAAGCCGGCGTGCCGGCCGGTGCCGTGCAGCTGCTGCCCGGCGACGGCGAAACCGTCGGAGCCGCGCTCGTGGCCGATCCGCGCACGTGTGCCGTGATGTTCACGGGCTCGACCGAAGTTGCGCGCCTCATCAACCGCACGCTTGCCCAGCGTCTCGATGCCGACGGTCGGCCGATTCCGCTGATCGCCGAGACGGGCGGGCAGAACGCGATGATCGTCGATTCGTCGGCACTCGCCGAGCAGGTCGTGGCCGACGTGATGCAGTCGTCGTTCGACTCGGCCGGTCAGCGGTGCTCCGCGCTGCGCGTGTTGTGCCTGCAGGACGACGTCGCCGAGCGCACGCTCACGATGCTCAAGGGCGCGATGCAGGAGTTGGCCGTCGGCAACCCCGACCGGCTTTCGACCGACGTCGGCCCCGTCATCGACGCCGAGGCGAAGCGCGGAATCGACGCGCACGTGGCCGCGATGCGCGAGAAGGGGCGTGCCGTCACCCAGTTGCCGTTGCCTGAAGGCTGCGCGCACGGCACGTTCGTGCCGCCGACGCTGATCGAGCTCGACAGCATCGACGAACTCGAGCGCGAAGTGTTCGGCCCCGTGCTGCACGTGGTGCGCTATCGCCGCAGTGCGCTCGACCAGTTGCTCGAACAGATCCGTGCGACGGGCTATGGCCTTACGCTCGGCATCCATACGCGGATCGACGAAACGATCGCGCATGTCATCGACCGGGCGCATGTCGGCAACATTTATGTGAACCGCAACGTGATCGGCGCGGTGGTCGGCGTGCAGCCGTTCGGCGGCGAAGGGCTGTCGGGTACGGGGCCGAAGGCCGGCGGCGCGCTGTACCTGCAGCGCCTGCTCGCGACGCGTCCGTCGGGGCTGCCGCGTGCGCTCGCGGAGTCGCTGATCGCGGACGGCGCGGCCGATGGCGACGCGCGCGGTAATCCGGCGGCAGCGCTCACCGCACTGCGCG
>CBJMQH010000588.1:0-3254 GCA_966431825.1 uncultured Trinickia sp. | reverse complement strand
GAACGGAACGGCAGGTCCCGCGACGGTCGTGCCGGTGGCGGTGGCCGCTGTCGGTGCGGAGGCGGCGAAGGCGGCGACCTGCACCGCGAGTCCGAGTGCGAACCCGAGCGCGCAGCGGGTCAGCGCATGTCCCGCCATGCGGCGTGCCGCGCGCGTGCTCGGTGCCGCGGGCGCATGCGCGGGCTGTTGGCGGCGCGAGATGGGAGTGACTTGGCCGTGGGTCATGCTTGCGTGTTCCGCTTGGAGTTGCTTTCGAATCGACGCGCGAACCAGGCGCGTGCGTCGTCGTGGAGATGGACGAACAGTCCGCCGATACCTTGCAAGCCGATCGAGAGCACGTGCCCGAGCGCGCGCATCGGCGTGTCGGGCTTGCGTCCCTCGGCCCAGCCGGTCCAGGCGTCGGCGCGTGCGAACGTGGCACGCACGAGTGCGAATTCCTGCTCGTGCGAGAGGCTGGCGAAGCGCACGCCGACGCGGCCGGGTTCGCTGCGTCCCACCGTGGCGGGGAATGTGAACTCCTCGTGACCGCGGAAGAGCGAAACGCTGAGCCTTCCGTCGGCGGGAATCACGACGCCCTCGGGCAATGCGACGCCGATGCCGCCCTCGGAGTAGTCGATCGTTTCGCACGCGAGCGTGCGGCCCGTCGAGAACTTCAACGTGGCAGGGATCTTCATGGCCACGCGGTGAACGGCGCGGATCTGGCGGCGTTCGCGCGCAGCGGCCACGCATGCACCGAGGATCAACACGTTGTAGACAGTCCACGCGAGGTTCAGCAGCGTGGTGTGGATCTCGCTCTGGACGTGCCAATGCGTAGCGATATGGACGGCGCCTGCCACGAGGCCGAGCATGTTGAGCAGCAACAGCAGCAGGTAGGGCCGCGAAATGCCCCAGTCGAAGTAGTTGCGCTCGATGAACCCGCCCTTGGCCGTCACGTTGAACTTGCCGAGCTTCGGGTTGATGAGCGCGAGCAGCGTGGGCAGCGTGATGTACGAGGCGAGCACCGATTCGTAGACTTCGGCCCAGAACGAATGGCGGAACGCGCGCTGCATCCGCGAGTTCGCGAGGCTCGCATGGATCATGTGCGGCAGCGCGTAGATCGCGATCGTGCTTGCGGCGGCATCGATGACATGCGCGCCGAAGAACAGGAACGAAAGCGGGGCCGTCAGGAACAGAAGCCGCGGGATGCCGTAGAAGAAGTGCAGCATCGCGTTCAGGTAGCAAAGCCGCTGACTGAGCGTCAAGCCGCGCCCCGTGAGCGGATTGTCGACGCGGAAGATCTGCGTCATACCGCGCGCCCAGCGGATGCGCTGGCCGATGTGGCTCGCGAGGTTCTCGGTGGCAAGACCGGCTGCCTGCGGCACGGCGAGGTAGGCCGTCGTGTAGCCGCGGCGATGCAGCTTGAGTGCCGTATGGGCATCCTCGGTCACGGTTTCGACGGCGATGCCGCCGATCTCCTCCACCATCGAGCGGCGCAGGATCGCGCACGAGCCACAGAAGAATGTGGCGTTCCAGAGGTCGTTGCCGTCCTGCACGAGGCCGTAGAACAGCTCGCCTTCGTTGGGCACCTTGCGGAACGTGCCGAGGTTGCGTTCGAACGGATCGGCGGAAAAGAAGTGGTGCGGCGTCTGCAGCATCGCGAGCTTCTTGTCGCGCAGGAACCAGCCGAGGCAGACCTGTAGGAACGAGCGCGTGGGAATGTGATCGCAATCGAAGATCGCGAAATATTCGCCGCTCGTGATCTTGAGCGCCTCGTTCAGGTTGCCGGCCTTCGCGTGCTTGTTGTGCGCGCGGATCGTCCAGTTCACGCCGACTTCCTGGCAGAACGCCTTGAACTCGGGCCGGCGGCCGTCGTCGAGCACGTGGATCGTCAGCTTCTCGCGCGGGTAGTCGAGCGCGAGCGCCGCATAGACCGTGGGCTTAACCACGGCAAGCGGTTCGTTGTACGTAGGAATGAAGACATCGACGGTCGGCCACGATTCGCGTCCCGTCGGCAGCGGCACGGGCATGCGCCGCAGCGGCCAGGCGGACTGGAAGAAGCCCAACAGCAGGACGAGCGCGGAATGGAGTTCGGCGATGACGAGCAGGATGCCCCAGACCGCATCGAGCGGGTGCTCCCAGCTCGTCGTCGCGGTGAGGCGCCAGTACATGTAGCGGCCGGACGCAATGACCGAGAGTACGACCATGACGAGCGTCGCGTATCGGCCTTGCAAGCGGCGCAGCAACATTGCGCAGGCGAAGCAGCAGCCCGAGAACAGCAGCTGCTCGGTGAGCCCCATCGGTACCGTCAAAACGAAGTAGAGCACGACGAGCGCGCAGGCCGTGACGAGGTAGCGCGCCACGCGATGCAGGAAGAGCCCCGAGTCGACGATGCGCTCGAGGCGGGACGGGGCCGCTGCCTCGTCGATGTTGGCGCCGGGCGTGCTCATGCGCGCGCCCTCGGTGCGGTGCGTGCCGCGCGCAGCGAATCGACGAGCCATGCGGCGCAGGCGTTCAGGTCGGCCGCGGCGCGGCAGTGTCCGTCGTAGTGAATAAGCGTCGTGTCGTAGGCGAGCGCTTCGCAGACGCCTTCGTCGGCGTGCACGACGCCGGGGAACATGCGTGCGCCCAGTTGCGCGCGCAGCGTCCTCACGACGTCTTTCGTCAGTTGGCGGCTCTGGTCGACCTGATTGACTACGTAGCCATAGCCGAGAAACGCGGCGCGGGGCGCAGCGTAGGCTTCGATCAGGCGTTCCATTTGCGGAATGGCCGCATAGGAAGCCGCATCGCCGAGCACGACGTTGACCGCGAAATTAGCCGCGCTCAGCGCGGCGCGCGTGTAGACCGAAGCGCCCGGGGGCGTATCGATCAGTACGAAGTCCGAAGCGTCGAGCGAAAGCGATGCCAGCACGTCGCTCAACAGGTCAGGGCGTGCATCGAGCATGCTTTCGAAGCTGCGGCGGTCTTCTTCGGTGACGACGCCGTAGGGCAGGACCGTGACGCCGTGCGCGCTATCGAAGATCGAGGCGAGCCAGTCTTCGCCCGAAAGCGCCGCGCGCGACAAGCCGTCGATGCTATCGAACGGTGCGCCGAAATGCAGGCGCAGTGCGTTTTGCGGATCGAGGTCGACCACCACCACGCGGGCACCCGACGCGGCGAGGACTGAGGCGAGGTTGGCGGCGAGCGTCGTTTTGCCGACGCCGCCTTTGGCCGAGACGATGGCGATCGCGTTCATGGGCGGCCTTTGCCGGCACCGGCCAGCTTGCGAAGTGACGAGG
>CBJMQH010000587.1:0-3260 GCA_966431825.1 uncultured Trinickia sp. | reverse complement strand
TACGCGCCTACGGCAAGTATCTGAAGGTGAGGTCGACCGTGCTCTTCGGCGGTGTCGGCATCAATCCCCAGATCGACGCGCTCAAGCGCGGCGTCGAAATTGTCGTCGCAACGCCGGGGCGCCTCCTCGATCACATGCAGCAAGGCACCATCGATGTGTCGAAGCTCGAGATCCTCGTCCTCGACGAAGCCGATCGCATGCTCGACATGGGCTTCATCCACGACATCAAGCGCGTGCTGGCGCGCTTGCCGGCCAAGCGTCAGAACCTGCTCTTCTCCGCCACGTTCTCCGACGAGATCAAGGCGCTCGCAGACAGCCTGCTCGATACCCCTGCGCTGATCGAAGTGGCCCGCCGCAATACGACGACCGAGCTCGTTGCGCAGAAGATCCACCCCGTCGACCGCGACCGCAAGCGCGAGCTGCTGACGCAGCTGATCCGACAGCACAACTGGTTCCAGGTGCTCGTGTTCACACGGACCAAACACGGCGCGAACCGGCTCGCCGAACAACTGACGAAGGACGGAATCAGCGCGCTCGCGATCCATGGCAACAAGAGCCAGTCGGCGCGTACGCGTGCTTTGAGCGAATTCAAGGACGGCGCCCTGCAGGTCCTCGTTGCAACCGATATCGCCGCACGCGGCATCGATATCGATCAGTTGCCGCACGTCGTGAACTACGACTTGCCGAACGTGCCCGAGGACTACGTGCACCGGATCGGCCGCACGGGCCGCGCCGGCGCAACGGGGGAAGCCGTTTCGCTCGTCTGCGTCGACGAGCGGCAATTGCTCAAAGACATCGAGAAGCTCATCAAGCGCTCGATCGAACAGGAAGTCGTGCCGGGCTTCGAGCCGGATCCGAACGCCAAGCCCGAACCGATCCAGCAGCGGCGCGGACAGGGCGGCGGACGGGGCGAGCCGCGTGCCGCGCAGAACGCGCCGCGTCAACGCGATGCCGGCCGCACGGCAGAGAAGCCGGCGCCGCGCGGGCAAAGCCGCAGCCAGCCGCAACCGCAGCAGACGAAGGGCCAGCAGCCGCAACCGCGGCCGCGCAACGGCAACGAAGCAGGCGAGCCGCGTCACGGCAAGCCGGCCGAGGCCGGTAACCGGCGTGCATCCGAAGGCGCGGGTCGCCAGTCGCCGCGCGCAGGCGGCGCGCCGAAAGGCTCGTCGAACGGTGCTCCGAAAGGCTCACCCAAAGGCTCACCCAAAGGCTCGCCGAAAGCCGGCGACGCACAACCGCGCGCCCAAAAGCGTGAAACGAACGGCGAGCCGTCGGGACGCGAAGCCGCTTACAGCAACCGTCGCCCTGTCGCCGATCCCGGTGCGCTGCTCGGCGGCAAGCCGCGCTCAGCGTCCCCGGCGCCCAACGGTCACCGCGACCGTTGAGCCGAGGCCGCGCGTTGCGCGGCCTCCCGCAAGTGCGCGATCTGGCGCGCCCATCGCGCCAGCACGGCCTCGGTCGCGTCACGCTCGAGCGCGAACGCAATGCCGCTCGCAAGACGCGCGTAAGCCACCTGCTGCGTTTCGCCCGCGACGATTTCGCCGACGAACGCTGCAGGGGGTGCGTCGCCAGCCCGCTCCTGTGCCGCTCCCGCCAGCGGATCGGGCACCGCAGCGACGCTCAACTGGACTTGATAGAACCAGCCGCCGTGCACGAACGTCAGCGCAGCGCGCCGTTCTCCGCCTCCCGTGAGCGCCCGTGCCGCGCGCGATGTGGGCCACAGCGAGAACGCGAGCTTGCGTGCGTCGGGCGCATAGAGCTCGCCTACGCTCAACAGCGACGTACGCAGCGCCCCGTCGGCGTCGCAAACCAGGAGCGACGCGGAAAATCCCACCTTGGCGTGGAGCGCCGCGCCATCGAAGAGCGTCCGCACGTCGGGCGGCCACGTCGCGAACTCGCGTCTAGCCAGTGCCTGATTGCGTGAAGTGGAATCCGTCATTGCGCAGCGCGTCCACGCACGTTCAGCGGAAGAACACGTGCTGCGCGACCTTCGCGAGCGGGTAGTGAATACCGGGCTGAATGCGCGCCGGAATGTCGAGCGGCTTGAGCAGCATTTTTACGCACATGTCCGCCGACAGATTCCGCCGTACGAGCGTGTTGATCCGCGCAGCGCGTTCGCGGTTGTAGGCGGAATCGCGCACGCGCTCCGGGTAGCGGATCGCGAACACGTGACGCAAGGCGATCTCCGAATCTTCGCTCTTGATCTCCATCACCCGGCGCATCAATGCCCCGAGCACCGCGAGCCGGCTGTTGCCTTCCACCTTGTTGTACTTCTTGAAGTATTTGAAAAAGTGCTTGTAATGCCGCACTTCGTCGCTGCGGATATGGTCGGTGATCTCTTTGAGGACGGGCTCGTCCGAGCACTCGTTGATCGCCCGATAGAGCGTGGCGGTGCCCGTCTCGACGACGCAGCGCGCGACCATTTCGAGCGCGCGCGTCTTTTCGAATTCCTCGACGGAGCACGTTTGCGAATACTCTTCGAAGAAACTGCGGAATGCGGTATCCCAATCGAATTCCGGCCATACGTGTGCGATATAGGCTTTCAACGCACGACCATGCTGCATTTCTTCGGGCTCCCACTCGTTGTTGAGCCAGGCCGACACCTCGGGATCGCCGTGGAAATACTCGGTGAGATTGCTCGTATAGAGATCGGTACCGCTTTCGATGAACGAAGCCGCGCACAAGAGCAGCAGCAGATCTTCGTTGGCCGCGGCGCGCTGACGGTCGATCCGGTTCAGATCGATGTCTTCGATACGCCAAGGCATCACGTGTTTTGAGTCGATAGACATTTGCGATGCACTCCCAGAACCGCATCCGCCGCTCGAGGCGCCGGCGCACGATATCTCGTGCGCGGCATTGCCCCGGGTCACCCTCGTGAACGGCAACGGACGCGTTGCTAATTTTCGTGATTTATTCCGGCATGGTAGCCGGAGTCCGCACAAACTGCTGAGCTACAGAGCAAAGACCTCGCCCTCGGACGCCGGTTCCTGCAACGCGGCCCATGCTACGCGTGAAACCGCTCGTTAGACGATTAGTTCGAATTACAGGCCATTACGCGCAATCAGCCGCCCTCGTCCGATGCGGTGGCGGCCGGACACGCTAGAATCCGGCCGCAAGTCCATCGCGCCGACTGTCGCTCGCCGCGACATAGCCGCGCTCCGGGTCGTCGCCGTCGAGCTTCCAGATGTACTGACCGGAGCCAAAATCCATATAAGGATCGACGACCGACGCGATCCGGTGGCCGCGTGCCGCGCGGCGGG
>CBJMQH010000586.1:0-3260 GCA_966431825.1 uncultured Trinickia sp. | reverse complement strand
GACGCTCATCTTACCAACCAGCCTCGGACGCCGGAGACTTGATCAGAGATTCCCTTGGGACTCAACTAAACTGCCGAGTCGATGAGACGGGGCGGCGCATGTTTCCGGTTAGCGGCAGCCGGTGAGTTTGGTGCAACACGCAGCGCTATAACATTTTAACCAGGTCAGCCAATGATAAGTGCGTATGTTGATAGTCTACTGACAAGCTATTCGTCGAAGAAGCGAAGAGGCGTTCCGGCATGCCCGTCAACGCAATTCGTTGACACACCTGTCGGAGCGGTACGTGTGTTTGACTCCGCGACCGCTAAGCCATGTGTGGTTTTTGTTCCCGATGGCCCAAACGTCATCGAGCATTATGGCCGTTTAATAGAGCTCCTTACGCCTTACGTGCGGGTTGTCTGTTTCGATATGCCTGGTTTTGGCCATTCGTTACCAAGCCCGAGCTATGAACATTCACTTGATCAAGGGGCTGCTGCTGTCTTGGGCGTCCTTGATGCCCTGCACATCAAGTCGACCGTATTGGCGTTCAGTTGCGCAAATGGCTTTTACGCCCTGCGTGCCGCGCAACTGGCGCCTGATCGAATTTCCTATTTGGTTCTGTCGCAGACGCCATCGCTCAATGCCATGCATCGGTGGGTGGAGCGGATTATACCTTGGCCGCTGAAAACACCGGTGGTGGGGCAGATCGCAGCGTGGCTATTCCGACGAAAGGTTGCAAAGAGCTGGTACCGCATCGCCCTTCCGAAGGCTACACAGGCGCAGCCTCTCCAAGACCAAGCGCTAAATGCCCTCGCCGACGGAGCCTGCTTTTGCCTGGCTGGAGTGGTGCAGGGCCTATGTCGTGAACAAGAAGAATTGCTGTCGCATGTTTCAACGCCAATTACAGTGGTTTGGGGTGCGAAAGATCGTTCTCATAAGAACACTGATCCGAATTCTCTTTGTGGAAGCGCACCGCACACCGAAGTCGTGCAATTTCGTGATTGCGGGCATTTCCCTGACGTTGAGATGCCCGAGCGATATGCTGCACTGCTATTGGAGAGGATGGCGAAGACGGAGAAGCTGAGCATCTGCGATACGTAATCGGCCATTCTTGCCGAAACGTAGGCGAGGATGACTTCGCCGACGATCGGGACGGTGCGACCGACGAAGACGCCGATGTTGCGCGTCCAAAGAATTTTAGGGCGCCGGACGCTGCCGAGCGTGAGCGTTGGCAGGATGTCCTTTTCAATCTTGAAGTCGAGGTGCCTGCGGGCCACCTGTGATGCTATCGACGCGCCAATCGTCGCACCCTTCGGCTTGCGCCTCGTGGGAAGGAGCGGCCAGCCGATGATCAGCAGCGCTAGGCCGGTTAGCTCGTCAACGCCGAAGTGCTTTGCGGCCTCGTCGAGCATGACGAGGAAAAACAATTGCGGCGGCGTGAGGTCCGTGTGTATGCCGTATGCGAGGTGTGGTTCGACACGCTTTTGGTCCTCGTAGTCAACCAGGGCGAGAACGTATCAGAACTCGGTTCATGAGAATACACGGATCCGCTACGCGACCCGCGCAGCATTTCGTGGAGCCTCGAACCCCGCCGCCTAACGCTCGACAAAGCCCCAACGGCGTAATCACTCCCCAAGTTGCCAGCGCAAAATCGGGTGCGTGGCGCCGGCAGGCATGGCCCACACGCCTGTCGCACTGAAATCGTAAGTCGCGAACGAGGCGGCGTTGCTCATTTGCGCGGTCGTGTAGCCGTTGGTCGCGGGCACGGGCGTGCCGTACACAACGCCAACCGTGGCTGTCGTCGTGTCCTTGTCCCAATACACGTCGGAGGCGATCGTTCCGTTGTTCGTTCGTGCGAGCCCAATGGGCCCGTACAACGGTTGCGTCACGAGACCCGTCGCGAACGACTGGCTGATGGTCCCTTCGTTATCCACGACCAGCGCGGCACCACCGCACGGCGTATCGGCGGAGCCGCGGCAATAACCTTGGAACACGGTCGGGCTCGTGGAGTACGACTGGGTGATCGTGCCGGTGTTGGTATCGACAAGGCCGCCCGCGCCGTGGTTGATGTAGCTGAGCGATTCGACGGTGCCACTCGAGAACGACTGCTCGATGAGTCCGCTATTGACGCCTACAAGTCCCCCCACGTTGCCCCCTGCCACCACATTGACGCCGCTCGAGGAGCGCAGAACGGTGCCGCCGTTGCTACCCACGAGCCCGCCCACGATCGTATAGTCCGTGCCGGACGGACCGGCGCCGGTATCGATCGAGCCGGACGCATTGACGCGAAGGAGCGTCCCGTTGTTGATCGCGGCCGCTATGCCGACATAGCCGAGTTGGCCCTCGGGGTCCACGTACGGCGCACTCATCGTGCCTTCAACGTTGAGATTCCGGACGATACCCGTGCTGCCCACCTCGCCGAACATGCCGATCAGTGGCTCATCGTAAGGGTTGGATGAGAACCACGGCTGAGCCGTGAGCGAACTGATCTGATGACCTTGCCCATCGAACTGCCCCGTGAACGGCGTCACGGTGTTGCCGATCGGGATATAGGGTTGCGTGCTGGTCGCACTCGCATCGATATCTCTGCCGAGCGCATAGTTGCCGGCTAGGTCCTGACTCACGTTTTGCAGGTCATCGAGTGAATTGACGAGCTTATAAGCGGTGCTCTGCGTGCGCAGACCGGAGTAGGGGCCCGGCGCCCACGCGCTGTTGATCTGCTGTGTCCCGGCTTGGTAGCCACCGTTCATATCGTAGAAGGCGCCGATCGCACCGGTGCTTTGCGACCAATCCAACGTGCCCTTGTTCAAGACGCTGCCGCCGTTGTCGATGCCCGTGGCGTCGGCGCGCAGCGTCAAATTGCCGCCGCCGGTGTTCTTGACGGCGGTACCCGCGTTGATCGTCAGATTGCGATAGGCGCCGAGCGTCAACGACGCATCGCCGGTCCAGTCGAGGTTCGACGCCACCACGACATCGCCCGTCTGCCCGCCGGCGCCCGTCGTTTGCAGATTGATCGACGTACCGGCGTTCAAGCTGCGCACGAACGCGCTCGCCTTGCGGTAGCCGATCCGCATGCTCGGCGTGGCGATGTTCCAGACGCCGGCCAGCACGGTCGGCGCGGTGCCGACGAACATCAGTTTGCCCGCGCGCGTGTCGACGGTGCCGTCCTGGTCCATGCCGTTGCGCGCTTCGATCCGCTCGGCGAGCGTGACGGTGCCCGTATCCGCAACGAGCCAGACGTGCCCTTGCCGCGTGGCCGTGCCGCCGGCGCGAATGCTCGC
>CBJMQH010000585.1:0-3267 GCA_966431825.1 uncultured Trinickia sp. | reverse complement strand
CGCAGCGCGGCTCGGCGGCATGTCCGATTTCGTCTCGAAACCGGTACTGCGCGGCTTTGCGTTCGGGCTTGCGTTGACGATCGCGATCAAGCAACTGCCGGCTATCCTCGTCGTGCATACGCGATACGCCGATGCGCCACGCGTCGCCTACGACCTGCTGCGCCAGGCACCGCATTGGAACCTGTACAGCACGGCTGTAGGCGCCGCGGCGCTGGCCGTGCTGTTCGCGCTCGGCCGGCGTGCGCGCATACCGGCGACGCTCGTCGTCATCGTGCTCGGTATCGGGCTGGGCTATTGGATCGACTGGGCGCGCTGGGGCATCGCCGTTGTCGGAACGATCGATCTGCACGACATCCACGTCGGTCTGCCGTCGTTCGGCCGCACGCAATGGCTCCAGACAGGCGAGCTTGCGTTTGCGCTGATGCTGATCCTCTATGCCGAGTCGTATGGCTCGATCCGCAGCTTCGCCCTCAAGCACGGCGACACCGTCTCCGCGAACCGCGATCTCGTTGCCCTCGGCGGGGCGAACCTGCTGTCCGGACTGTTGCAAGGCATGCCGGTCGGTGCCGGGTATTCGGCCAGCTCGGCCAACGAGGCAGCCGGCGCGCAATCGCGTTGGGCGGGGCTTTGCGCCGCACTCGTCGTCGGCCTGATCGTCACGTTCGCACTGCCGCAGCTCTCGCGCACGCCCGAACCCGTGCTTGCCGCCATCGTCATTTACGCGGTCAGCCATTCGCTGCACCCGGACGTCTTCCGGCCTTACTGGGTCTGGCGCCGCGACCGGCTCATCGTCGTTGCGGCGCTCGCCGCCGTCCTGCTGCTCGGCGTGTTGCACGGTTTGCTCGTGGCGATCGGCGCCAGTCTCCTGCTCACGCTGCGCAACCTCTCCGAGCCCATGGTGAGCGTGCTCGGCCGGCTGCGCGAGAGTCATGATTTCGTCGACATGGCGGCCCACGCCGATGCGGTGCCGATCGAAGGCGTCGTCATCCTGCGTCCCGAGGTGCCGCTGTTCTTTGCCAATGCAGAGCGCGTCTTCGGTAAGGCGCGCGCGCTCGTCACCGCGCAGCCCGGCCACCCGCATACGGTCATGCTGAGCCTCGAGGAAACGCCCGACGTCGACGGCACGGCGATCGAGGCG
The DNA here is from genome assembly GCA_966431825.1 of uncultured Trinickia sp. Lineage (GTDB taxonomy): Bacteria > Pseudomonadota > Gammaproteobacteria > Burkholderiales > Burkholderiaceae > Trinickia. The sequence continues at coordinate 2,129 of CBJMQH010000585.1, read as the reverse complement.
TTACTGATCTTTGCCGCCGAGCTTCGCGCGCGCGGCTTGCGACTCGTGCTCGCCCGTCTGAAGCCGCGTGCGCTCGCGGCGTTGTCGCGGGCCGCCGACGGGACGCTCCCGCTGGAGGCGTTGCGCGAACTGAGCGTCGACGAGTGCGTGCAGTCGCTCGGTGCGCCCGCGCCGGCGGCGACTGTCACGCCTCGGATGCAAGCGCGCGCCGATTAAGGGTATGGTGGAAGTGTCCGAGGAGAGCGGGCGTGTGTTCGTTGCAGGTCATCCGGCTGCTATCGTCGCGCGAAACACAGACGGACCGACCTATGCACAAAACAACTTCCTCGCTCTTTGTCCTGATCGGCGTGCTGGCGAGCAGCATGCTCGCGGTCGCGGCTGAAGTCGATGTCGATGTCGATACCCGCATCGAGGCGCTCCCAGACGGACCGGACAAGGCGGCGATCATGCTCGGCCGCCGCATTGCACTCGACACGCCGCGGTATGCCCCTGGTCACGTACCAGGCGGAGCCATGTCCTGTACGAACTGCCATCTCGGTGGCGGGACAAAGCCTAATGCGTCGCCCTGGTACGGCTTGACGGGCGTCACGCCGGCGTACCGCGCCCGCAGTGGCGCGGTGGAGTCGCTCGCGCAACGGATCAACGAATGCTTTGTGCGCTCAGAGAACGGTACGCCGCTGAAATACGATTCGCCTGGAATGGTCGCGCTGCTCGCGTATATGACTTTTCTGTCCAAAGGCGTGGAGAGCGGCCAATTTGGACCCGGACGCGGGATGGGGGCGCTGAGCGCCATCGGACGGCTCGTGCCCGACCGCGAACGCGGCAAATCGATCTACATGACGCAATGCGCGGCCTGCCATGGCGCGAACGGCGGGGGCATCCAGCGGGACGGGCGCTACGCTGTGCCGCCGTTGTGGGGCGACGCGTCGTACAACATCGGTGCAGGGATGGCCCGCCTCGGCCCGGCTGCGGCATTCATCAAACACAACATGCCGCTCGGCAATGCGCGGTTGACCGAGCAGGAGGCGATCGACGTGGCTGCGTTCGTGACGCAGCAGACGCGGCCCGATTTCGCCGGCAAGGCGCGAGATTGGCCGCTTGGCGGGAAACCCGACGACGCGCGGTACTGAATCAGACGCTTGTTCTGGTGATGGCGGCGCGTGCGGGCGCAAGCCGGCCGCGCGCGCGTGACGATGCACCCGCGCGCTGCGCGAGCGCACCGCGCGTCAGGGCAGCGAAATGGTCAGATTGGCCGATTCCGCTTCGGGCTTCACGAGCTGCGAGTAAGGCGCGAGGGTGCGCATCGTCGAATCGCGCAGATACGTATTGAGCCCGAGGTAGGCGAGCAGACCGACGAGCGCGAACACGGCGCCGATGGTCCAGAGCGGTACCTCGTGCTTCAAGCGGTGGACGATCTGGTCGGGCAGCGGCCACTGCGGTGCGAACGGCGCACGCTTGCCCTTCATCTGCGCGATCTCGTCGCCGAGCCGTGCCGTCAGGTACGCGAGTTTTTCCGGGCCCTCGAGCAGGTATTTGCCCTGGAAGCCGAGCAACAGGCACATGTGGAAGACCTCGAGCGATTGCAGCCGCGCAATGCCCTGTGCGCGGCAATTTTCGAGGTGGTCGAAGAACTTCTCGCCGGCTAGCTGCTCGCCGAACAGCGAAAGCTGCAGCGGGCGGCGCTCCCAGTCCGCGCGGATCTCGAAGCTGGACGACAGCACCGCTTCGTCGATGGCCGCGCAAAACGCGAACTTCGACGCGTAGATGTCTTCGGCGGCGGCATTGAGCCTGCGCGCGCCCCGCTCGAAATCGGCCAGGAACGACTGCACGCGCGAAGTAAATTCGCTGGCGTCGGCGGGCTCGTTGCCCTGCTTGAGCAGGAACAGCATGAAGAAGCCGTCGTACAGCAGGTCGCGCAGCGAGCGCGCTTGCGCGCTCGAGTCGGCTGAGGCGGCTGAGGCGGCGGCCGGCGCGGACGGCATCGTGCCGCCGAACAAGGAGGGCATTTCGGTCATGACGTGACGGCGATCAGTTCGAGTTTCAGGTCGTTGATGCCCGACGGTGCATAGATCATGGCCGACTGCGCCTGAAGCATCCGGTCATACAGCGCGCTGCGCGATTCGAGCGCG
>CBJMQH010000584.1:0-3280 GCA_966431825.1 uncultured Trinickia sp. | reverse complement strand
GGCTGAATGTATGTCTTCGACGTCATTTCCGGATTGATAAACCCATCCGCCGTCAGCCCCTCGATGTACTTCGCCGGCGTGAGCTGTCCCGCCACCGGCCCCGTGTACTTCAACTGGTCGCTATGGCGCCCGAGCCGCGTGTTGAGGCCTTTGCACAAGCCCTCTTCCGCAGCGGTGAACCATTCGCCATCCGAGTTCACCCCATGCACAAAAATCACGATGCCCGGCAGCGGCAGTTGCTTGATGCAAACGAGCAGCTTGTCCGGGTCCGTCAATGTCGTTCCCTCCGCGCTGCCCACGAGCACGCGAGGCGTATCCAAAGTAGCGGTCATCGCTTCCATCCCGTTTCTTTACGTCTTTTTCTTGAAGAACCTGACGGCAAGCGGCTCGAACCGTTCGCTGCTGACAGCCGGTAACTTGCCCCCGGCATCCGATTGCCCGCTCACCAGATCGCCCGTCGCCTTTTGTACCTCACCCTCGTAACCGCTGACGGCCACACCGTCCGTTGCTCGGACCAATTGAGGTACGCGCCCCATCGTCCCCGCATCGAACTTCGGCATGTCGGTGCTCATGCTGGCCGGCCCACCCCACGTGTGGCCCGCCGACTTCACCGTAAAGCTGCCCGGACAGCCCAGCTCGATGTTCGCGCCGTCGAGCTTCAGATAGGCACCGCCCGATGTAACCAGCACCACTTGCTGGCTGGCCATGCCCGCGAGCTTGCCGCCCGCCGCCGTCAGTTGAATGTTCTTCGCCGAATCGATCTGCATGTCGTCGGCCTGGCTTTCAAGCTTGACCTTGCCCTGGTTCGCCACCACAGAAATCCCGCCCGATTGCGCAAACGCCGCGACGCCCTGCCCGGCCTGAAGACTGACGCGCTGCCCGCCCGCAAGCTGCACGTGCTGGCGCGCCACCTGATCGATGTTTTCGCCGGCATAGGTCACGTGCGTCTTCGGCGTGACATTGACGCTTCCGCTCTGCGCGCCGAAGGCCATCAGCGCATGTGCCGCACCCGTATCCGTACCACCGGGCTGCCAGCCCTTGAACGCATCCGCCACAGCCCTTTGTCCCGTGGCATCGCTCGCCTGCCCGCCATGCTGCCCCGCATAGTCTCCCAGCGATTTGAACAGTTCCATGCACTCGCCGAGCAGCTGGTCGAGTTCGTCGCGATCGAGTTGGTGTCCCTGAGCCTTGCTGCGCGCATACGTCGTCAGCAAAATCCCTTTCGCCGCCCGCAATGCCGCCGCCGCGTCCGTGCGAACCTCCGCGCCTTCGCCCCGCGCCTCGCCGGTCCCATTCGTCCTCGGATGCGTCAAAAAACCGAGATTCAGTTCAGTCGCCGCATGCGCACTCGAAAGCTGCGCGCTGATCTCCGACGGCGTATCATCCAGACGCAGCTGGTTGTACCGCCGCCCCTTCACCTCCTGTGTCTTGATCCCCGACACATACCGGTTCCCGGGCAACGATCCCGTGTCGCTGAACGATGCCGGCATATTCCGCCCGTTGTGGAAAACACCGACAACGTAGAGCTTATCGGGGTCACCCGAGAGGGCGTCCAGCAGCACCTCCATCCCTTTGCGAGGAATCCAGTTCTCGCCGAACGTCTCCCCCGCCAACCCCGTCAATACGCGCACTGCCGCACTATCGATGTGTGTCCCGCTCGTACCGGCGCCGTTGGCATGCTCGTGGTCCAGCGGATCCAGGCCTTGGATTTGCACGTGAATGCGCCCGTACGCGTCGCAGAAGACCTCCTCACCTTCGGGCGTCGTCACCTTGCCGATGATCGGATACACGCGCGGCAGATGAACGCGCGGATCGTACGAAGGGGTGAGCGGCATCCCGCGCGGCACGCCCGAGAACGTGTTCTCGTACCGGCTTTCCACCGAGCCGTCATACGCACTCGGGCGCATCTGCGTGTGCGCCGAGACGGGCGGCGTATCGAACGCCCAACGGCTGGCCGCGAACAGCGCCTGCGCGCGTTCGTTCAAGTCCTTCGGCAGATTGTTCTCCGCGCGATGGTGCAGGCTCGTGATGGTGATGCGCCGGTCGCTGTCCGAAAAACGGCTCGACATCCGATCGAATTGCCCGAAGCCCGTCACTTCAATCCATTGTCCGACCACGAGATTGCGCACCCCACTGGCGCCATCCACACGCACGGCCTGCGCATCGTGCGACCTGACACGGGCAAGGCCGAGCCGGTCGTAGTCGTCCCAGGAGTCGGCAAAGTGCGGCGAGTCGACGCGCGAATCCATCAACAGCTGGCCCAGATCGTTTCCGGCCGGCCCCTGGTCGACACGCGTCGGGCCTTGAATGTGGTCCGTCTGGCCGGGTTTGTGGTCCCAACTGAAGCCCTGAATCCCGCCCACGATCAGTTGCCGCGCCAGCGACAAATGCGTGACGGCATCGCGCTGCCCGATCCCCGCCACCGGACCGTACTGCACCGAGCCGACTGCGGCGCGCGTCAGCTTGTTGGCGTTGTCGTACAGCACGAGCGTATGCGCAGGCTCCCCGGCCTTCGCCGCATCCGATTGACCGGGCTTGCCGGCGCGGATGAACCAGCCGATACCCTCGCGACGGCACAACCGCCGGATAAAGTCGGCATCCGACTCGTTGAACTGAATCGTCTGTTCTCGAACCGGGACTCTCGCACCATCGACATTCGAAACATCGATATAAAACGCGCCGGCCAGCACCGTACTTCTGCGCCGCCATTCCGATACCAGCGTCTGGACAATATCGAGCACACTCAATTTACGGAAAACCCGCATATTGGTACGGCGCTCTAAAATAGAAATTGCGTCACAAATGAATAACTGATAAGTCGCTAATGCGCCATCCGATTCGCCCTCGCGCGCGTCGACGACTATCCCAGAGATGGTATGTAAATCCCCGCTATCGGTGACAAGCAGAACCGACAATGGCAAGCCGATGAATGTAGTGAGGGGGATACCCGCGCTCGTCGAGACACAGGCGATGCTGCCGTCAATCCCACCGCAAAGCGCTTCCTGGATATCGACGCGCTGGGGCATCAACAAGGATTCAAGCTGCTCTTGCTGCCTGCCCCATTTCAACCGGACGGCCCGGTTCCTTTGCGACGGCAACGGCCCCGATGCCGCCCGAGGCAGATCTGGATAGTTCACGGCTTTTCTCTCATTGGGAACGCGCAGGCAAGCGCATTCAGCCCTTATAAACCCGCACCGGGAATGACGGGCGGGCGCGCCCCTATTTGGTCGCGAGTCGCGAAACTATCAGCAATACATACTCAAGTCAAACAACTGCCGAA
>CBJMQH010000583.1:0-3283 GCA_966431825.1 uncultured Trinickia sp. | reverse complement strand
ACCTGGATGAACTTGCGGCCCGTCGGGCTCTTGTAGAACGTCGTCAGATCCTTGATTTCCTGCGTCGAATAGTACTTCGCGTACGCATCGTACTGTGCCTGCATCGCGTCCTGACGGAAGCCATCGCTGTTGAACACGACACCGGCGCCGTCCACGAGCTTCGGCACCGCCGTCTTCTGCAGCGAGGGCACAGCAGCCTGCTTCTGCTTTTCCGACATCTGCTTGTTTTCGCTCAGCGCGTCCGACAGGATCGCCGGCACAAGCTGCTTCGCTTGCATTTGCGCGCTGTTCGCAATGGCGCCGACGAGCTTCTGCGCGTCGATGGCGTCGAGCAGTTCCTTGATCGCAGCCTGCTTGGCCGGATCAGCGGCGGCAGCCGTTGCGGCCGGAGCCGAGCTCGATTGGGACTGCAGCGCCTGAGCCATCGCGAAAGTCGGCACGAAAGCGGCCAGCAGCATCCATTGCTTGAAACGTCGTTGCATCATCACTCCCTCTGAAAAATGAGTCGATTCGCCTGTCGCGCGTGTTCAGACGGCCCCGGGGCCGGGTCTGGCGTACGCCAGATCCCTCGGGCCCCTCGACCTTCTACCGCATGCAACCGCGTACTGCGTTGTCCTGGGTCAATTATCGAATCAGGCTTCGCTGCCTTCTTCGCCTTCACCGTCGCCGGCCTCGGCCTCGCCATCCGTATCCGCTTCGGCGATCTTCTGCAGACCCGATAGCTTGGTGCCGTCGTCAAGGCTGATGAGTGTAACACCCTGCGTCGCACGGCCCATTTCGCGAATCTCGGAAACGCGCGTACGGATCAGGACACCCGTCGTCGTGATCAGCATGATCTGATCTTCGGCATCGACGAGCGTGGCTGCCACCACCTTGCCGTTACGCTCTGACGTCTGGATCGCGATCATGCCCTTCGTGCCGCGGCCATGGCGCGTGTACTCCGTGATCGGCGTACGCTTGCCATAACCGTTCTCGGTCGCGGTCAGCACCGATTGCTCTTCGCTGCCCGCCACCAGCATCGCGATCACCTGCTGCCCGTCTTCGAGCTGCATCCCGCGCACGCCGCGCGCCTCACGGCCCATCGGACGCACGTCGTTCTTGGCGAATCGCACGGCCTTGCCGGCGTCGGAGAACAGCATCACGTCATGCTGACTGTCCGTGATCGCGGCGCCGATCAGGTAGTCGCCCTCATCGAGGCCGACCGCAATGATACCTTTGCGCAATGGTCTGCTGAAAGCCTCGAGCGGCGTCTTCTTGACCGTGCCGAGCGCCGTCGTCATGAAGATGAACTTGTCTGCCGAAAACTCCTTGACCGGCAGCACGACGTTGATCTTCTCGCCTTCCTGCAGCGGGAACATGTTGACGATCGGCCGGCCGCGCGCGTTGCGCGAGCCCTGCGGCACTTCGTACACCTTGACCCAGTACACGCGGCCGCGGTTCGAGAAGCAAAGGATGTGATCGTGCGTGTTCGCAATGAACAGCGTATCGATCCAATCGTCTTCCTTCATCTGCGTGGCCTGCTTGCCTCGGCCGCCGCGCTTTTGCGCACGGTATTCGGACAACGGCTGCGATTTCACGTAGCCCGCATGCGACATCGTCACGACCATGTCCTGCGGCGTGATCAGATCTTCGGTGTTGAGCTCGGTCGCATTGAGCTCGATCTTCGAGCGGCGTGCGTCGCCGAACTCGGCCTTCACGGCCGTCAGCTCGTCGCCGATGATCGTCGTGATCCGCTCGGGACGAGCCAGGATATCGAGCAGGTCGGCAATCTGGGCCATGACTTCGCGGTACTCGCCGATGATCTTGTCCTGCTCCAGGCCGGTCAGGCGCTGCAGGCGCATTTGCAGAATTTCCTGCGCCTGCGTGTCCGACAGCTTGTAGAGACCGTCGCCCTGCATGCCGAACGCCGGGTTCAACCCTTCGGGACGATAGGCCTCCCGGCCGCCCGCCGTGCTGTTCTCGCTTTCGGCGCGCGTCAGCATCTCGCGCACGAGCGATGAATCCCACGCCCGCGCCATGAGGTCCTGCTTCGCGATCGGCGGCGTAGGCGCCGCCTTGATGATCGCAATGAACTCGTCGATATTCGCGAGCGCCACGGCAAGGCCTTCGAGCACGTGGCCGCGCTCGCGCGCCTTGCGCAGTTCGTAGACCGTGCGCCGCGTCAGGACTTCGCGCCGATGCGAAAGGAACGCATCGAGCATTTCCCTCAGATTCAGGAGCTTCGGCTGGCCGTCGACGAGCGCGACCATGTTCATGCCGAACGTATCCTGCAGCTGCGTGGCTTTGTACAGATTATTGAGGACGACCTCGGGCACCTCGCCACGCTTGAGCTCGATCACGACGCGCATGCCGCTCTTGTCGGACTCGTCGCGGATATCGGAGATGCCTTCGAGCTTCTTCTCGTTGACGAGCTCGGCGATGCGTTCGAGCAGCGAACGCTTGTTCACTTGATACGGCAGCTCGTCGACGAGGATGGCCATGTGCTTGCCGCGATCGATTTCCTCGAAGTGCGTTGTCGCGCGCATGACGACGCGCCCGCGCCCCGTGCGGTAGCCGTCGCGCACGCCGGCCACGCCGTAGATGATGCCGGCCGTCGGGAAATCGGGCGCAGGGATGATTTCCATCAGCTCGTCGATACCCGCCTGCGGGTTCTTCAACAAGTGATGGCACGCATCGACGACTTCGTTCAGGTTGTGCGGCGGGATGTTCGTGGCCATCCCCACGGCGATGCCCGACGAGCCATTGATCAGCAGATTCGGGATACGCGCCGGCAGAATCAACGGTTCGTTTTCACTGCCGTCGTAGTTCGGGCCGAAGTCGACCGTTTCCTTGTCGATATCGGCAAGCAGCTCATGGCCGATCTTCGCCATGCGGATTTCGGTGTACCGCATGGCCGCCGCGTTGTCGCCGTCGACCGAGCCGAAGTTGCCCTGGCCATCGACGAGCATGTAGCGCAGCGAGAAATCCTGGGCCATCCGAACGATTGTGTCGTAGACGGCGGTGTCACCGTGCGGATGGTACTTACCGATCACGTCGCCGACGATACGCGCCGACTTCTTGTAGGCACGATTCCAGTCGTTGTTGAGCTCGTGCATCGCGTACAGCACGCGGCGGTGCACAGGCTTCAGCCCGTCGCGGACATCGGGAAGCGCACGCCCCACGATCACGCTCATCGCGTAATCGAGATACGAGCGGCGCATTTCCTCCTCGAGGGAGATTGGCAGAGTCTCTTTGGCGAATTGATCCATTATCCGTATCTTGTTCTGGCGAAGACGCACGTGCA
>CBJMQH010000582.1:0-3284 GCA_966431825.1 uncultured Trinickia sp. | reverse complement strand
TTTCTGCGCCCGGTCCTGCATCTTCGAATCGAACAGCGCGTAGCGCGTGCCGCCACGCATTTTTTGGAGAATTGAGCGGATGAACGTCAAAGCCTTCACATCCTTGCGCGGTGTCGCCTGCGTCATCGTCGTGATCATTCATGCGATGACGGTATTCGACCTCGATCATCTGATTGCACCCGGTACCACGCAGTACTGGCTTCGCATGGCGATCGAAGGCGCGCTGAACGGGTCGGCGGCGGTTCAGGTTTTCTTCGTGCTGAGCGGTTGCGTGCTATGCCTGTCCTTGAACAACGGCGCCGCACGCAGCGGCACGCCGTGGATCGAGCGCTTTTACGTGCGGCGCATCTTTCGCATCTATCCGGCATTGTGGCTCTCGGTTGTCCTGACCCTGGTGCTTTGGTGGGCTATCAAGTCGCCGGCTGCCGGCGCCAGCGGCGTGCTGAGCGACTGGGCGACGAGCGCCTACCCCGACGCGCCCACTGCAAAGCTGGTCGCGCTGACGCTCGGCGGCTTGTATGTCCATTTGAACTGGCCGATGTGGACGCTGCGAGTCGAGCTCTTCTATTCGCTCGCGTTTCCGGTGCTTTTCCTGCTCATCCGTAACCCGCGCACGCGTTTGCCGTCGCTCGGTCTGCTGCTTGCGATCGCTGTCGCGCCGATGATTCCGCGCAACCTCTCGCTTCACTATGCACTCGCGTTCGCCCTGGGCGCGGCGATTCCGTTCACCGCGAGCAAACGCAACTTGCCTTACCGCGCCATCGCGGCCGTTGCCTTCGTCGTGCTGATGTACTCGCGCATCGTGCTCGAACACCTGCACGTGGATTGGAAATCGATCGAGGACATCGAAATCGTCGTGTCGGCGATCGTCATTTACTGCCTCTATCACAACAAGGCCCCCGTGCCCGTGCTCGAGAACCGCACCGTCTCTTTCATCGGCGACATCTCGTACAGCGTCTACATCATCCATTTTCCGATTCTGTTCGCGCTCGCTTCGGCGATGCTGGCCGTCGTCGGCCCCGCGTTCGTACACGCGCAGCCGCTCGCCAGCGTGCTCCTGCTCGGGCTCGTGACGCTGGCCGCCACGCTCGTTGCTGCGGCACTGAGCCGGCGCTACGTGGAACGGCCCGGCGAGCAGGCAGGCCGTGCGCTTTGCAACGCCCTGTTCGGCCCGCGGCCTGCCGCGCCGCGCCTGCACGAATCCACGAAGCAGAACTGACCGATGAAACAACCGATGAACATCCTGGCATTCACCTCGCTGCGCGGTGTGGCGTGCGTGATCGTCGTCATCTCCCACGTACTGAATATCCTGGACCTGCCGCATCTGCTCGTAAGCGCCTCGGTCCAACAAGCGCTTGTCGACGTGTTCCGCGCCACGTTCAACGGCTTCGCGGCAGTTGAAGTGTTCTTCGTGCTGAGCGGATGCGTGCTCTGCCTCTCGCTCGAACACGGGGCCGCCCGCAGCGGCGGCCCGTGGATCGAACGGTTCTACGTTCGGCGTCTGTTCCGCATCTACCCCGCGCTGTGGCTATCGGTCGCGGTCACGCTTTGTCTGCTGCCGCTGATCCGCACAGGGCTCACGAGCGACGTCGTCAGCGATTGGGCGCGCGGCTCCTACCCCGATCAGATCACTGCGGCGCGCGTGCTCCTGTCGATGGCTGCCGTCTACGTCCATCTGAACGTACCGATCTGGACGCTGCGTGTGGAGCTGTTCTATTCGCTCGCGTTCCCGCTGTTTTTCCTGCTGATCCGCAACCCGCGCACCCGTGCGCCGTTCATCGGCTGCCTGATCCTGCTGGCTGTACTGCCGATTCCGCGCGCCTGGTCCTTGCACTATGCGATGGCGTTCGCTTTCGGCACCGCGATTCCGTACACCGGAGGCATCAAGCGCTTGCCCTACCGGACGATCGCCGTCCTCGCGTTCGCTGCGTTGATGCTCGTGCGCAGCGCCCTCGAGCCGCTCGGGCTCGATTGGAAAACGATCGAAGACGTCGAGATCCTGATTGCCGCCGTGATCATCTACTGCCTGTATCACAATCGCGCACCGTTCGCCGCCCTCGAAAACCGGGCCGTGGCGTTCGTCGGCGATATCTCCTATAGCGTCTACATCGTTCATTTCCCGCTGCTTTTCGCGCTGACGCCGCTCTTCATCCGCTTCGCAGGCAGCGACTTCATCCGATCGCAGCCGCTCACGGCCGTCACACTCCTTGGCGCGGCGACGCTCGCCGTCACCTTTGTCGCGGCAACGCTGGCGCGCTTTTACGTAGAGCGCCCCGGTGAACAGATGGGCAAGGCGCTCTGCAACGCACGCTATGGTGCGCGGCCGAGTGCGGCGCAGCTCGTGAAAACAGGCGAAGAGAACTAGCCGCTCGCCCCCGGCAACGCGGATGGGCGGGAGAGCGCACACGCGCTCGCCCGTACCCGAAACGGCGCTACACGTCGGGGTTGCTCGCGACGAAGCCCTTGAACGTTCCGTAGGTCGGCGCGATCGGTTGCAGCGCGCTCGTCGTGATCCCGAACGTGAAGTCTCCGCTCGTCAGCTGGTAGTACATGACCGACTCGATGCAGTGCTCCTTACGCGCCGCGTAGAACTCCGAGAGCTGCGTCCCGACATACTTCGAGCGGAACGTCTCGGTCTCGCCCGGCGACGCATTCCATTCCGTCACCATGAACGGTACGCCATAGCGCGCCTTGCAATACGCAGGCAGGTTGAACGCCGGCCCTTTTCCTTCCGAGCCGATCGCGAAAATATCGCCGTACGGTTGGTAGTTATGCCAGGTCGTGATGTCCCAACGCACCGGGCTGTGGCCCCACGTGCCGTCGGGCTGCCAGCCGTCCCACAGCATGTCCGATGCGGCCACGTCGGCCACGCAGAAGCAAACGCCACAGCGTGCCTGCGGCTGCACCGATTTCACCCCGTCGATCATGCCGCGCAGCGCGCCGCGCAAAATCGGCCAGTTCGTATTGTTGAAGCACTTGTCGCTCGTACCGGCGTAGTGCGAATCGACGATGATCGCGGAATCGCGCGTGAGTTCGTTACCGCACTCGTACATCGTCACACCAAACGGCGCGAGCGTCGCCGCAATGGCCGCCGCATCGTCGTAGCAGGCGCGATAGGCGGCCGCTTCGCTGCCATGGAGCGCCCCGCTGGCATCGCGCAGCTTCAGATCGAGCATGGCCAAGAGATTCATGTTCTCGGCCTTCAATGCCTGGGCCAACGTGCTCGCCGCCGTCAGAGGCAACGATGAATTTGTCACCCCGACGCGATAGGTCGTGCAGCCCAG
>CBJMQH010000581.1:0-3292 GCA_966431825.1 uncultured Trinickia sp. | reverse complement strand
CGGCAGCGCTGCGCGGCGCCTTTGCAGTGGGTCGGACGGGGCGCTCGCGCTCGAACGTGCCGCGTTCCGCGCGCTTCGCGCCCGGGCGCTTCGGCGCGGAAGCCGGACGATCTTCGTACGACGCGCGAGCGGGGCGGGCGGTACGTGAGTCACCCTCGCGGCGCTGGCGCGGGGCGTCGTTGCTGCCGGGCCTGCCTTCACCGCGTGCGGGGCGGCCCGTCGGCGGCCCACGGCGCTCGTCGGAAGCGGCCGTGCGCTTTACCGGCCGGGCACCGCGCTTCGACGCGAATTCGCCCCCCTCTCGTCGACGGTGCGCCGCGCTGTATTCCCCGCGCTCACCACGCGGTGCCGCGCCTTCGGCCCGGGTGCGCGCCGCGCCCGACGAGCCGAAGGCGGGGCGTGCGGTGCCTGTACGGCGCGTCTCGCTCGAGGTCTCGGCATAGGGGCGCCGCGTGGCGGGGCGAGCATCGGCTGGGCGCGCAGTGCGCGGTCCTGCCGTGTCGCGCGGCCCCGAGCCGGTGCGCTCGGTCCGCCGCTCAGTCGTTGAGCGCGCCCCCGCTGCGGCCGGACGCCCCGGCTTGTCGCCAAAAGCCGGCCGTTGTCCCGGCGGTTTGCCAGCCGCAAGGCCGCGGCGCTCGCCGCTGAACGGTTTGCCCGTGGCCGAGCCGCGGCGCTCGCCGCTGAGCGGCTTGCCGGCCGCCGGCTTGCCGAAGCCCGGCTTGCCCGCTGCGGACGCCCCACGCGGATTCGCGGGCCGGCCTGCCGGCTTTTGCGCGGATCCCTGCGTGCGTTTGACGGCGCTCGCTTCGCCGCCCGCACCCGCAGGGCGCGCCGGCGCGGACGACCGGACGGGCTTGCGGCCCGACGGGCTACCGGAGCGGACGGGAGCGCGATCCGGGGCACTCGGACGCGGGTGTTTGGCTGTCAATTTGACGCGCATAAATTCTCACAACGAAAGGAAGCGACGGCCCGTCGCGATCGGGAAGCGACGGGCCGGCAAAGAGTTTGTCGACGAGCGCGTGCGTCAGGCTGCGATGGCACGCAACAGCTCGGTTTCGACCTGAATTTGCAAGCGATTATCGGACAATCCGCGTCCGTCGAGCAGAAACACGTCTTCGACACGTTCGCCGAGCGTATTGATGCGCGCGGCATGCACGCCGACGCCATGCTCGGCCAGCACGCGCGCGATCGCATAGAGCAGGCCGGGGCGGTCGTTCGCCGAGACGGACAGGATGTAATACTGGCCGCGCTCATCGGCCCGCAGATCGACGCGCGGGGTAATCGGAAAGGTGCGCGAGAGCCGCGAGAGCCGGCCCTTGGCCGGTTCGGGCAGCGGCACGTCGCGCGAGAGCCGATCGGTCAGCTGCTGCTCGACGAGGTTCGCGATGTCGCGGTATTGCACATCCTCTTCGGTATGCACGACGATGAAGTTATCGAGCGCATAACCGTGGCGCGTCGTGTTGATCCTTGCGTCGAGCACCGACAGGCCGTTGCGGTCGAAGTAGGCGCAGATGCCGGCGAACAGATCGGCCCGGTCGCGCACGTAGACGAGCACTTGCAGCGCCTGGCCGACCGGCGACGGGCGCGCACGCACGATGGGCGCATCGGCCTGCACGTGCCGATAGAGGACGCGCGTTTGCCATGCGATATCGGCCGCGTCGTGACGCAGGAAATAGCCGACGTCGAGCTGATCCCACAAGGCGCGGTGCGCATTCTCGGGCACGGTTTCGAGCCGCAGCAGCGCGAGCGCCTCCTCCTTGCGCGATTTCAGTTCGGCGTGCTCGTCCGGCTGTGCGCCGCCGAGGACGGCGAGCGTGATCCGGTACAAGTCTTCGAGCAGCTTGCCTTTCCAGTTGTTCCACACCTTCGGGCTCGTGCCGCGAATATCGGCCACCGTCAGCAGATACAGTGCGGTGAGGCGCCGTTCGTTGCCCACGAGTGCCGCGAACTGCCGGATCACGTCGGGATCGCTCGTATCCTGTTTCTGGGCGACCTGACTCATCGTCAGGTGGTGCTGAACGAGCCAGACGACGAGCGCACCGTCGTCGCCCGTCATACCGTGCTCGCGGCAAAACCGCCGCGCGTCGGCCATGCCGAGCGTCGAATGATCGCCGCCGCGGCCTTTGGCAATGTCATGGAACAGCGCCGCTACGTACAACACCCAGGGGCGCTCGAAGTTGCCCATCAACTGACTGCAGAACGGGTACTCGTGCGCGTGTTCGGCGAGCGCGAAGCGGCGCATGTTGCGCAGCACCATCAGGATGTGCTGATCGACCGTATAGACGTGATAGAGGTCGTGCTGCATCTGCCCGACGATGCGCCGGAAGTTGAGCAGGTAGCGGCCGAGCACGCTCGTCTGGTTCATGAGGCGCAGCGCATGGGTGATGCCCTGCGGCTGCTTGAGGATTTCCATGAACTGGCGGCGGTTTTCGGGGTCGCGACGCCAGCGCGTATCCATGATCTCGCGTGCGTTGTAGAGCGCCCGCAGCGTGCGCGCCGAAAGCCCCTTCGTTCCCGGCGTCTGCTCGTAAAGCAGGAACGCTTCGAGAATCGCAGTCGGCGTGCGCTCGAACACGTCGTCGCTGGTGATTTCGATCATCCCTTGTTTTTCGACGAAGCGCTCCGAAAGCACGCGCGTGATACCGCTCGTGCGCGGGAAGAGCTGGGCTTCGATGTTCTGGATCAGGATCGTCGCGAGCTGGGTGACGGCTTTGGCGGCCCAGTAATAGCGGCGCATCAGCTGCTCGCTTGCGCGGCGCGCCTGCGTCGGCTCGTAGCCGAAGCTCTCGGCGAGCGCCGTTTGCAGATCGAAGACCAGGACGTCCTGGCGGCGGCCCGCGATGATATGCAGCCGCGCGCGCAGCATTTTGAGGAAGCTCTCGTTGCGGCGCAGTTCGCGCAGGTTGTGCGTGAAGCTGCCGGATCCGACGATCAGCACGCCCTCGTCGCGCAGCGGCGCGAGCGTGCGTCCCATCGCCATCTGGCAAGCGGGCGACAGGCCCGGCATCAACGAGACCTGCACCACGGGGATCTTCGCCTCCGGAAACATCAGCATCAGCGGCACCCAGGCCCCGTGGTCCAGCGGCTGGCGCGGGTCCAGCACGGTGGAGGCCTGTTCCTCCAGCCCGGGGACGATGTTGCCGTCGATCAGCGTGCGGATGCGTTCAGCCAGGTCAGGCGCCCCCGGCGGGGCGTATTCCAGGGCGTACAGTTGCGGCGGGAAACCGCCGAAGTCGTGCCAGGCTTCCTGCTGAGCGCGGGCGGTCACAGCCGGCCGGCGCGTCATCCAGTG
>CBJMQH010000580.1:0-3303 GCA_966431825.1 uncultured Trinickia sp. | reverse complement strand
ACATGGAACATGCGTACCTCGGACCGTCCTACGCCGATGAGGAGATCGAAACGTTTCTGCGCTGGTCGAAAGTGCCGTTCAAGCGGCTCGACGACGTCGCCGCAGAAACGGCAGACCTGCTCGCGGCCGGCAACGTGATCGGGTGGTATCAAGGCAGGACCGAGTTCGGGCCGCGCGCACTCGGCGCGCGCTCGATTCTCGCCTCGCCGATCGATCCGGGCATGCAAGCGAAGCTCAACGAAATCAAGGACCGCGAAGACTTCCGGCCCGTGGCGCCCGTCGTGATGGAGGAACATGCGGCGCAGTGGTTCGAACGCGCCCGCGTCGCCCCGTTCATGCTGTTCATCTTCGACGTGCGCCCCGAAGTGGCCGATCGCATTCCGGCCGTGCGCCACGTCGACGGCACCGCGCGCGTGCAGACGATAAACCGCAACCAGCATCCGCTCTACTACGACCTGCTCGCAGCGTTTCACGCGCGCACCGGGGTGCCGATCCTCGTCAACACGTCGTTCAATACGCGCGGAGAGCCGATGGTCAATTCACCGCGCGATGCGCTGGAATCTTTCTGGACGTCGCCGCTCGACGCGCTCGTCATCGGTCCCTTCCTCATCACGAAGCAGGGAGGGTGCGCGTGAACGCCCGCATGCCGGCAGCGTCCGAACTCGGGAACGGTGCTACGGCGATGCCGCCGTCGGCCTCGTCCGAGCAGGGGACGCGCACGCGCCCCGACGCGCCTCTGCCCGAGGTCTCCGTCGTGGTGCCGACTTGGCGCCGGCCGGCGCTGCTGGCTCGCTGCCTCGCGGCACTGGCCGATCAGACGCTCGCACCGGATCGGTACGAGATCGTGGTCTGCGACGACGGCCCGGACGACGAAACGCACACGCTCGTCGCCCGCTTCGCCGACACCCACCGCGCGCGCGGACTCACCGTGCATTACGTGCCGGTATCGGCCACGCAGGGGCCCGCCGCGGCGCGCAATGCCGGCTGGCGCCAGGCGCATGCGCCGCTCGTCGCGTTCACCGACGACGACACGATGCCGGACGCGCATTGGCTTGAAGCGGGCCTCGCCGCCATGGTGCCCGGCGTGGCCGCGGCGTCGGGCGCGATCGTCGTCCCGCTGCCGCGGCGCCCCACCGACTACGAAGCCGATGCCAGCGGGCTCGCACACGCCGAATTCGCGACGGCGAACGTGTTCGTCACGCGCTCGGCGCTGCTCGCGGTGGACGGCTTCGACGAGCGGTTCACCTCGGCTTGGCGCGAGGACTCGGACCTCCAGTTCTCGCTGCTCAGCATCGGCGGCAAGATCGTTCGGGCCGACGCCGCGGTCGTCGTTCACCCCGTACGCCCCGCACGTTGGGGCGTGAGCCTGTCGCAACAGCGCAAGGCACGCTTCGAAGCCCTGCTGTTCCGCAAACACCCGGCGCTTTACAAGAGCCGCATCGCCGCAGCGCCACCGCTCTCTTACTACGCAAGCGTGGGCGCAGCGATCGTCGCCGTTTTCGGCACGCTCGCGGGCATGACTGCCGCGGCCACCGCAGGCGCACTCGTCTGGTGTGCGTTCACGGCAGCGTTCTTCGCACGCCGGATGCAGGGCCGCAGCCGGCACTGGCGGCACGTGGCCGAGATGGCGGTGACCTCCGCCGCGATCCCTTTCCTTTCAATCTATTGGCGCCTGCGCGGCGCCATCGACTACCGGACCTGGTTCCTTTGATGAGCACTGTCTCCGTCTCGCCGCATTTTCCGCCGCCGCGCCGTATCGCTATTTTCCGCGCCTTGCAACTCGGCGACATGCTGTGCGCCGTGCCCGCACTGCGCGCACTGCGCAATGCGTGGCCCGACGCGCATATCACGCTGATCGGATTGCCGTGGGCCCAGCGATTTGTCGAACGCTTCCCGATGCTGGTCGACGAGCTGGCGATCTTCCCCGGCGCCCGCGGCTTTCCCGAGCAACCGGAGACCGATGCGGGGCTACCTCGCTTCTTCGCGCAAATGCGCGAACGCCGGTTCGACCTTGCGATCCAGATGCACGGCAGCGGCGGCCCCGCGAACGCGCTCATCAAACAGTTCGGAGCGACCGCTTACGCGGGGTTCTTGCAACCTCAAGAACCGCCGGAGCCCGGATTCATCGCATGGCCCGAGACGTTGCCGGAGCCGCACCGCTATCTCGCGCTCGCGCGCGCACTCGGCATCGAAGCAAGCAACGATGCGCTCTGGTTTCCGTTGTCAGCACATGACCGCTGCGAATACGCGGCGCTCGCGGCACGGCACGGCATCGAACCGGAGCGCCTCGTGCTGCTGCATCCCGGCGCCCAATTGCCGTCGCGGCGCTGGCCGGCCGCCCGCTTTTCCGAAGTGGGCGACGCACTCTCGGCGCAAGGCTGGCAGATCGCAATCACCGGCACCGCCAACGAAACGGCGATCACCGCGGACGTGCTCGGGGCGATGAGTGCGCCGGCACTGCATCTGACCGGGACGACGTCGCTCGGTGCGCTGGCCGCACTGGTCGCCCATGCGCAGCTCGTGGTCTGCAACGACACCGGTATTTCACACGTCGCGGCCGCGATGCGCACGCCGAGCACCGTCGTCGCCTCGGGCAGCGATACGCGGCGCTGGGCCCCCCTCGACCACGAGCGGCATCGCGTGCTCGCCGACTACCCGCCGTGCCGTCCCTGCGCGTACCGCGATTGTCCCTACGACCATTCCTGCGCGCTCAACGTGAGCGTGGCCGAAGTCGTGGATATGGCCATCGCCCAATTGGCGGCACGCCGCCAGGCACACCCGGCCGCCCCTACCGTGCTGCACACGCGCAGCATGCACTGTGACTCGTTGGAGCAACGCCATGCGACGTGAGCGCCGCCTGCGCATCCTGACCTGGCATGTACACGGCAACTACCTCTATTACCTGACACACGTGCCGCACGAATTCTGGCTCGTCACGCGCCCCGGACACCCGCCCGGACACGCGGGCCGGACCGGCGTGCTGCCCTGGGGGGAGAACGTGCACGAGGTCGATGCCGCCGATGTCGCCAACCGCACGTTCGACCTCGTGCTGTATCAGCACCGGGAGCATTGGGACAACGACCGCCTGAACGTGCTGTCGGAAGCACAGCGCGCGTTGCCGCGCGTGTATCTCGAGCACGACCCGCCGCAGCGCAATCCGTTCAGCGAACGCCACTGGGTCGACGACGGCACAACACCTATCGTTCACGTCACGCCTTTCAACCGGCTGATGTGGGATTGCGGCGATAACCCGACCCGGGTGGTGGAGCACGGCGTAGTCGTGCCCGAGGGCGTGCGGTACAC
>CBJMQH010000579.1:0-3320 GCA_966431825.1 uncultured Trinickia sp. | reverse complement strand
GACGAATGCACCGCCGCCCATGTCGCGGCGATAGGTTTGCAGCAGGAACGGCTTCGTGTGCGAGCCGGCTGCGAGCCCCGTGCGGTCGTTGAAGATGCGCCGGTTGCGGCAATTGGCGGCGTTCCACACAGGGTCGCCCGGGCGCTGCGGGGCCGAGAACTTCAGGTTGTGCGTGGGCAGGTAGCCGCGCACGTCGACCGCTGCGCAGAAGCCCACGCGCTCGTCGAGCTTTAACATCGGCTCCTGGAGCGCCGGCAACGTGCGGTCCATGAACTCGGTGAAGCGCGTCATGAACTGCTGCGGGTTCGTGTTCGGGATCGGCGCGTAGTGCGCGTCGAAGAGGGCGTCGAGCGTGATTTCGCCGCGGGCCACCGCCTCGTCGAGCCGTTTGCCGATTGCTGCCGCTGTGCGCTGGACGGCTTCGATGAACGGCGTATCGGGCGTCTCGACGCCGGTCGCAGCGGTGAGCTCGATCAGGGTCTCGGAGACCGACAGCAGGTTCGACAGCCGGTGCTTCGCCTCGATGAAGTTGCCGCTCGACTGCTCGACATCGCTCGCCATCGTGCCGACCTGTTCTTCGAGCCGGTGACACTGCGTTTCGATATCGCTCGTGAGCGAGGCGATCTGCTCGGCTTCGCTGTGCAGTTCGGTGATCGCGTGCCCCGTCGACTCGACGATGCCGCCGATTGCCGCCGTGCCTTCCCTGACGCGGTTCGCGCGGGCGGTGTTCTCATGCCCATCTGCGATCAGCTGTTCCGTCTGCTGCCTCAGGCGGGCGAGCGTCGTTTCGATCTGGGCGGTTGCCTGAGCCGTCTTGATCGAGAGGTTCTTCACTTCCGAGGCCACGACGGCGAAGCTCTTGCCCGACTCACCTGCGCGCGCCGCCTCGATCGCGGCGTTGATCGCGAGCAGATTCGTTTGCCGCGCAATGACCGAGATCTCTTCCGACACGGTACTTACGTGCGCGAGCGCTTCGCGCAGCGCATCGATCTGGCTGGCGATGCCCGTGACGCCCTCGACGAGTCCGTGGATGTCGGCGATCGATGCACCGAGCGTCTGTCGCGACGCGTCCACCGCGCTTGACGCCTGGGCGCTGACGAGGCGGACTGGGCGCGCCGCCTCGGCGATGCGGTGATTGCCTTGCATCGTGACCGCTGCCGATTCGCGCAGCGTGCGGCATACGCTTGCCTGCTGCTCGACGCGGCCAGCGACCTCTTCGACATGGCCCGACACGTCACAGATCTCGATGCCGAGCTTGCCGGCCTGCTCGGCGATTTCGCCGACGAGCGAGCGCGCCGGCCCCTGCCGGCGGAAAGCAAAGCGCATGGTCGTGTCTCCAGATGTTCTTGGTTTTTGCAGTGGGTCGCCCGGTTTCTCCGCCATGGCGGGAGAAAGGTGGGTCGAGCGTCCTGGATCGTCTTGTATTCCGCGAGGCTTACGCAGAACTTACGCGCAAGCGGGGCACGATGGCACGATCGGATGACACGGCATGCCGGGTGCCGGATTGCTGCTTTACGGCGCGCGTGCGCGCCGTCTCGAGCGGTGTTTATCCGGATCCTGGCCGCCTTATCGGCAATCGTTTGCGAAACTTGATACCGATTTACAGCCATTGCTAAGAACATATCGAAGCTTTAAATTGGCCTACGACTTAGCTCGCACGACTCGCCCGAACAACCGCTCGCAGCAGGACGGGTCTTTCCCGAACGCTCCATCAGAGAGCCATTACGTGCGTCGCAAATCTCACCATTACGGAGGAGACCGTGCGCCATTTCCGGTAGCGCGGCGATGCCCATGTTCAAACGTTTTACGATCCGCGGCGGGCTGACGCTGACGATCGCCGGTTATACGCTCGCCCTCGTGGCGACGATGGCCGTCGGCATGCTCGGTCTCAAGCACAGCAACGATGCGCTGGAGCAGATGTACGCCACCGACACAGCGGCGCTCACGCATTTGAAGACGAGCTCCGAGCGGATGCTGCAAGTCCGGCTCGCATTGGGCGGCTACGAAACCCTGTTCGCGATGGGCGCGGCCAGCGACGACCTGTTGCCGAAAGCGCATGCGACGTTGAAGGAAAGCGACGCCGAGTGGGCCGCGTATATGCAAAAGCCGCGCGACGACAGCGAAGCCCGTGCGGCCGACGCAGTCAATGCGACCCGCAACGCGCTGATCAAGCAGGCGATCGACCCGGAGTTCCACGCGCTCGAAGACAACGACTTCAACACGTTCCGTACGATCCAGGGGCAAACGTCCGTCAAGCTTTCTGCCGATTACCAGAAGGCGATGAACGCGCTCGAGGCCATGCAGATCGAGCACCAGGCTTCGCGCTTTGCCGCTGCGCAAGCGGTATTTCATGACCTCGCGATCGGCGCTGCCGTCATCGCGCTGGCAGCCGTCGTTTTTGGCTTCTTTGCTCGCCAGATGCTGGTTTCAGCCGTCGTTCGCCCGATCGACGCCGCTGTCCGGTACTTCGAGCGCATCGCGTCCGGCGACCTGACCACGCGCATCGACACGTCGAGCGGCAATGAAATGGGGCGCCTGCTCGCCGCGCTCGCACAGATGCAGGGCGCGCTCTCCGGCACGGTTGCGCGCGTGCGGCACGGGTCGCAGTCGATCACACACGGTGCGCGTGAAATCGCTTCGGGCAATGCCGATTTGTCACAGCGCACCGAACAGCAGGCCGCGTCGCTGCAAGAGACGGCCGCGAGCATGGAGCAGTTGACCTCGACGGTCAAAAAGAATGCGGAACACGCGCGCGAGGCCAGTACGCTCGCTCACGACGCTTCGGTCACCGCTGCGCGCGGCGGCGAGGTGGTCGGCGACGTCGTGCGCACGATGAGCGACATCGCAACGAGCTCGCAGCAGATCGGCGATATCAGCGGCGTCATCGAAGGCATCGCGTTTCAGACGAACATCCTGGCGCTGAACGCCGCCGTCGAAGCGGCGCGTGCCGGCGAGCAGGGCCGCGGCTTCGCTGTCGTGGCCGGCGAGGTGCGCAGCCTTGCCCAGCGCAGTGCAAGCGCCGCCAAGGAGATCAAGGCGCTCATTTCTGCATCGACGGAAAAGGTGCAAGCCGGGACCGTGCTCGTGGGACGCGCCGGCTCGACGATGACCGAGGTGGTGACGTCGGTCGAACGCGTCGCCGATATCATCGGCAAGATCAGTTCGGCGTCGAACGAGCAATCGACGGGCATCGAGCAGGTCAGCCAGGCCGTTTCGCAAATGGATACGGTGACTCAGCAGAACGCGGCGCTCGTCGAGCAGGCGGCCGCGGCTGCGGCATCGCTCGAAGAGCAGGCAGCGCAGCTCGATGCGGCGGTTGC
>CBJMQH010000578.1:0-3333 GCA_966431825.1 uncultured Trinickia sp. | reverse complement strand
TGTGAGGGTTCAGCAGAGTCGGAAACAGACCCTGGAGAAACATTTCGCTTGCCGGCGCCGGCGCCTGCGCCTGCGCCGACTCGCCGTTAGCGGGCAGCGTAAAGACAGGTGAACGAAACACCTGCAGCGCGACGTAGGCCAGATAAACCGCACCGCCATAGCGCACGATTTCATAGAGCCAGGGCGCCGCCTTGAGCAACGCGGCGACTCCGCAAGCGGACAGCGTCACGTGCGTCGCGCGCGAAATCGCAAGCCCGCCGGCGGCCGTCAATCCGCTGCGCGAGCCACGGGCAATGCTCGTTTGCAGGATCAGCGCCATGTCGGGGCCCGGAATGGCATACACGATCACAAGCGCGCCAATGAAAGCCAGCAGCAAATCAGGGGAAAGCATGATGCACCCTCGATGTCTTCGAGCCCTCATTGTCTCCGGCTATGAGGAGTGCAGATCAGCTTTCTCGGACAATGCATGCCCGGAGAAAAGCGGAAATCCTCCACAAAAGATTGATTTCCTAGCGGGATCCTTCAACGAACGGTGAACTGCCAGACGGTGGTCTGATCGAGCGTCTGCCCGGGCTTGAGGGCGCGCCGGGGCCGCCTGGCCTTGGCCGACGCCGATAGTCCCTACCGCCAGAACAGGTTTTTCTAATATCGTAAAAATCCGATATATGATTCACACATGGTCGATCTTGCGTTTGTCACAATACGATCTTTCTTGCCGCTGGACTCCATGACCTTAGACATCGATGCGATTCACAAGGCGCTCGCCAACCCGATCCGGCGCGAGATCCTGACTTGGTTGAAAGACCCGCAAGCGTGCTTTCCCGAGCAGGAGCTCCCGCACGAATGCGGCGTCTGCGCGGGACAGATCAACGCACGCTGCGGGCTTTCGCAGTCGACGGTCTCCGCACACCTCGCCGCGTTACAGGGCGCAGGGCTCGTGACCGTCAAACGGATCGGCCAATGGTCGTTCTACAAGCGCAACGACGCCGTAATCGAGGCATTTCTCGACACGTTGCGCAGCGGCCTGTGACGCATCTGTCTTGGTCTTCGCGCCAAAGCAGCGAACCGCTCATTCTTTAGCAGTACGAATCAACCGGCGGCCTATGGCCGCCCAATGAGGAACCCGTCATGCCCACTCTGTTCGATCCCCTCGTCGTTGGCGATCTGACCTTGCCGAACCGCATCATCATGGCGCCGCTCACGCGCCAACGCGCCGGGCAGGCCCGCGTGCCGAACGCGCTGATGGCGCGCTACTACGCCGAGCGCGCGTCGGCCGGTCTGATCCTGACCGAAGCCACGTCCGTCACCCCTCAGGGCGTCGGCTACGCCGATACGCCGGGCATCTGGTCCGACGAGCAGGTCGCCGGCTGGAAAGGAGTGACCGAGGCCGTGCATGCTGCAGGTGGGCGCATCTTCCTGCAGCTGTGGCATGTGGGCCGCATTTCCGATCCGATGTTCCTGAACGGCGAGCTGCCCGTTGCGCCGAGCGCGATCGCTGCCAGCGGCCATGTAAGCCTCGTGCGCCCGGTGCGCCCATACGTCACGCCACGCGCCCTCGAACTCGACGAAATCCGCGAGATCGTCGCGGCGTACCGTAAGGGTGCCGAGAACGCCAAGGCGGCGGGATTCGATGGTGTCGAAGTTCACGGGGCAAACGGCTACCTGCTCGATCAGTTCCTCCAGGACAGCACGAACAAGCGCACCGACGAATACGGCGGCCCGATCGAGAACCGCGCGCGTCTGATCCTGGAAGTGGTGGACGAATGCATCGCCGTGTGGGGGCCCAATCGCGTCGGCGTGCATCTCGCCCCGCGCTGCGACGTGCATACGATGGGCGACTCGGATCCGGCCGCCACGTTCGGTTATGTGGCGCGTCAACTGGGCCAACGCGGAATCGCCTTCATTTGCGCGCGTGAATCGCTCGGCGACGATCGGCTCGGCCCGAATCTGAAGGCTGCGTTCGGCGGGGTCTATATCGCGAACGAGAAGTTCACGAAGGACACTGCCCAGCAAGCCCTCGATGCGGGCGACGCCGATGCGGTGGCCTGGGGTCAACTGTTCATCGCCAACCCGGACCTGCCCGCGCGTTTTGCGATCGACGCCCCGCTCAATCGCCCGAACCCCGAGACCTACTACGGAACGGGCCCGGTCGGTTACGTCGACTACCCCGCACTGAACGCGGCCTGACGTGCTCGACGCGTGCTGCGGGCTTGACCGTCAAGGGATCCTCAGCACCGCAGCGCGCGTGGGCCGGCTCGCAGCAATGCTTGCCGGCCCCGTCTATACTTTCCCCGTTTCGACACCGCGCTTCGCCCATGAGGTCGCGACCCGATGGGCGAAGGCGTGCAATGCAGCGCGGTAAGCTGCGTGCCGTTGCTCATCATCCCTCGTCTCGTCCAACGCCCCATGACGACTTCATCCTCACTGCCGGCACGTGCCATCGTCACCGGCCATACGCGCGGCCTCGGTGCCGCCATCGCTGAAGCGCTCCTCGCGCGCGGCATCGCGGTGCTGGGCATTGCTCGCACGCGATCGAGCGCACCACCGACCGGCGAATTCAGCGAGGTGGAGATCGATCTGGGCGATGAGAAAGCGCTCGCGCAGTGGCTCGCGCGCGGCGATCTGGCTGCCTTCCTCCACGGCGCATCGCAGGCCTATCTGATCAACAACGCGGGCACGGTACAGCCGATCGGGCCGGGATCGGCGCAGACGCCGGACGCGATCGCCCGGGCGGTCATGCTCAATGTGGCTGCACCGATGATGCTTGCCAGCGCATTCGCCGCGGCGAGTGCCGGCGTGCCGGACCGGCGCATCGCACATGTATCGAGCGGCGCTGCGCGCAACGCCTATGCCGGTTGGAGCGTGTACTGCGCGACGAAGGCTGCCCTCGATCATCATGCACGGGCCGTGGCGCTGGACGCCGAGCCCGGGCTGCGCATCGCGAGCGTCGCGCCCGGCGTGGTGGACACCGACATGCAGGCTGAAATCCGCGGCACCGATACGGCGCAATTCCCTTCGCGCGAGCGTTTCGTCGAAATGAAACGGGGCGGCCAATTGGCCTCGCCGCAGGCGGCTGCCGGCCAGTTCGTGGCCCACCTGCTCGACGAGGCATTCGGATCGAACCCGGCGGTGGATGTGCGGTCGTTGGCGTAACGCCACGGCCCAACATTTGGAGTCAGAGAATGAGAACATCACGCCGCACCTTCATGCTGGCAGGCCTTGGCGCTGCGACTTCCGTGCTGATGGGAAAGCCGGCGTTGGCCGCCGACGCGCCCCATCTTCGCGAAAGCGATGCCGACGCGCTCGACCAGGCATACAAGGACGATGCGACGA
>CBJMQH010000577.1:0-3335 GCA_966431825.1 uncultured Trinickia sp. | reverse complement strand
CGAGAGCGCTTGTCTGCAGTACCGGCTACTTGCCGAGCTCATAGCCGACGATACCGCCGGCCACTGCGCCGCCGACCGTACCGGCCGTGCTGCCGTGGGTCAGCTTGTTGCCTGCGTAGCCGCCCACCGCCGCACCGCCGAGCGTGCAGCCCGACAAGGTCAACGCGGCGAGGACGCCGCATACCGCGATTTGTCTGAGTAGTCCTGAACGATGCTTCATGTCGAAATCCTCCTGTGCCACCGGAAGTCCTCCGTAAGCTTGAGTGCAGCAACCCATGTGCCTGCATCGCCCCGGGTTTTTCTTGACGAACGTCAATAACCCGATTCCTTCGATCCCTACACTGCCCAGGGGGTTCGTTTGGCTGTGAGGCGATGCGATGACGCTGGGTGTCTATTCGGAAGCGGGAAGACTGCGCACCGTCATGGTGTGCGAGCCCGGGCTTGCGCATCGCCGGCTGACGCCTGCCAACCATGGCGCCCTGCTGTTCGACGACGTGATCTGGGTCGACCAGGCCATGCGCGAACACGCGGCATTCGTTAGCGCGATGCGCGAGCGCGACGTCGAGGTGCTCGAATTTGCCCATCTGCTCGCGCAGGTCGGCCTGCAACGCGAAGCGCGCGACTGGGTTCTCGACCGGCTCATCGTCGAAGAGGAAATCGGTAACGGCATGTTGCGCGAGTTGCGCATGTGGCTCGAAGAAATGCCGGCGCAGCAGCTTGCCGAGGTGCTTGTCGGCGGTGTTGCAAAGGGCGAATTGCCCTTCGACGCGAAGGGGCTGCTCGGCGGTTACCTCGAGAACTCCGACTTCGTGCTTCAGCCGCTTGTGAACCTGATCTATCTGCGAGACCCGAGCGCCTGGATCTACGGCGGAGTCACGATCAATCCGATGTTCTGGCCGACGCGCCGCAAGGAATCGCTGCTGCTTGCCGCCATCTACCGATTCCACCCGCGGTTCTCAGGACAGGCACGCGTGTGGTGGGGCGATCCCGATGTCGATCATGGGGCGCAGACGATGGAGGGCGGTGACGTCATGCCGGTCGGCAACGGTGTCGTGCTGATCGGGATGGGCGAGCGCACGAGCCCGCAGGCGATCACGCAGGTTGCGCGGAGCCTGTTCGCCGTGCATGCGGCCAAACGCGTCATCGCGTGCCAGTTGCCGAAGGCACGTGCGTCGATGCATCTCGATGCCGTCTTTTCGTTTATCGACGTGGACTTCGTCAGCCTCTATCCGGGCGTGGCCGACGGCATCCAGTGCACGAGCCTTTATCCTGGCGAGATGCCGGGGCAAATTCGCTACGAGCGGCACGAGGCGCCGTTTCTGACCGTCGTGTCGAACGCGCTGGGCGTGGGTGCGCTACGTGTGCTCGCGACGGGCGGCGACGCCTATGAGGTCGAGCGCGAACAATGGGACGACGGCAACAACGTGCTCGCGCTCGATCGCGGCGTCGTGCTTGCCTATGATCGCAACGTCTACACGAACCGCAAGATGCGGCAAGCCGGCGTCGAGGTCATCGAGATCCCGGGCGCCGAGCTCGGCCGTGGGCGAGGCGGCAGCCACTGTATGAGCTGCCCGCTCGCACGGGACCCCGTCGTGCTGTAGATCTGCTCACGAGCCGCGCGGGCCCGCGCGTTTCACACTGCTCAAACAGGCAGGTGAGCGACTTCGTTCAGGCCGTCGAAGTCGAGAATGCGTACTTCCTTGCCCTGCACGGCGATGAGTCCGCGCTTCTGGAAACGCGAGAGCGTGCGGCTCACGGTTTCCAGCTTCAACCCGAGGAAGCTGCCCGTTTCTTCCCGCGTCATTCTCAGCATGAACTGCGTGGCCGAATAGGCGCGTGCACGCCAGCGGCGCGAGAGATCGAGCAGAAACGACGCGACGCGCTCGTCGGCCGTCATCGTACCGAGCAGCAGCATGAACCCGCTGTCGCGTACGACTTCGGCGCTGAGCATGCGGTACACGTGGTGTTGCACGGCTTTCACTTCACGACTCAGCAGTTCGAGCAACTCGAACGGCATGATGCAGACCGTGCTGTCTTCGAGTGCGACCGTATCGCTCGCATAGTGGCCGCTCGAGATGCCGTCGACACCCAGTGATTCGCCGGCCAGGTAGAAGCCCGTCACTTGCTCGCGTCCGTCCGGCAGCAGGGTGAGCCGCTTGAACGACCCGGTGCGCACCGCGTAGACGTTGCGGAACGTATCGCCGACGCGGAACAGCGCCTCGCCTTTCTTCACGTTGCGGTAGCCGAGCACGAGATCGTCCATCTGCTGCGTGCGCGCAAGCTCATTGGGATTCACGGCGCAGCAGGGACGCATCGTGAAGCTCTTGCAAGATGCGGCATTGGCGTTCGTTGGGAAGGTGGCATGGCGCGCAGCGGCAAGCGCCACCGTGGCGTCCGGATTCGATGAGCCGGAAGGCTCGCACGCAGTCAACATCTCTCTCTCCTGTGTCCGAACGATAGCTTGTGGCCGTTGCGCGCCATTGTCACCGGATTTGGGCGCGGCCAACTGTCGCAGTGTGACAAACGCGACACGCGATATGCGCTTTGCGTCGGACATGACCCAGGTCAAAGTGAACGGTCTCATTCATCGGTGTAATGGCACGGGGTTAGGCAAAAGCGTGAGAACGAGACCGGCTGCATGCTCAGGCGTTCCGCTTCGCGGATGGCGTCGAGTGGTTGAGCGTGGCGTTTTCCTGTTTTGGCCTGGTTGACTAGAATCCATCGGCACAGCCACACAAGTTGCATTGCCGTTCCGTTCCGGTCCGCGCCGCTCGTGGTCAGCTGATTGAGCCGTGAGCGCGTCGCGAATCGTTCGTGTTTCGCGGAGACGATGACCGTGATGCTGAGAAGAAAAAGCGCTGCAATCGTGCTGGCATGGGGTGTTGGGGCCGGCGCTGCAGGCGCGGCGCTCGCCCAGACGCCAAGCGCCGAACGTGCGCCCGACACGATGCAGGCCCGCGTGATGGGCTGTGCGGCCTGTCATGGCGATGCGGGCCAGGGTACCAACAACGATTATTTTCCTCGTCTTGCCGGCAAGCCGGCCGACTACCTCTACAACCAGCTCGTCGCGTTCCGCGACGGTCGTCGGCAATACCCGCCGATGAACTACCTGCTCGCGTATCTGCCCGACGCCTATTTGCATCGGATTGCCGAATACTTCGCGGGCGAGCGGCCCCCTTATCCGCCGCCCGTGACGCGCGCGGTCACGGCCGCACAACTGAAGCGCGGTCAGCAGCTCGTCAGAGAGGGCGATCAGGCGCATGGCGTTCCGGCCTGCGCGGCGTGCCACGGTGCGGCGCTCACCGGTATGGAGCCGGCGATTCCCGGTCTCCTCG